>NZ_JACAQY010000052.1:0-171321 GCF_013386835.1 Pseudomonas sp. IPO3774 | reverse complement strand
AAGCTCCCTCGCCACAACGGCCCGCTCCCACAGGGGCTCTCCTAATAACAATAAATAATTCGCAGGTTCCCATGGACATCACCCGCCGCGACTTCCTCAACGGCGTCGCTATCACGATTGCCGCCGGTATGACCCCGCTGCAAATCCTCCAGGCCGCTCCCGATGGCCGCTACTACCCGCCCGCCCTCACCGGCTTGCGCGGCAGCCATGTCGGCTCATTCGAAGTTGCCCACCAGATGGGCTGGGAAAAGAAGGCCTTCGACACCGATAAACTGCCGATCACCGAAGACTACGACCTGGTGGTGGTCGGCGGTGGCTTGAGCGGTTTGTCGGCGGCGTGGTTCTACCGTGAGAAGCACCCGAAGACGAAGATCCTGATCCTGGAGAACCACGACGACTTCGGCGGCCATGCCAAGCGCAATGAGTTCCAGGCCGGTGGCCGGCTGATCATCGGCTACGGCGGCAGCGAAGCGTTCCAGTCACCGAATCATCTTTACAGCAAGGAAGTAAACGGGCTGTTGAAAAAACTCGGGGTGAACATCAAGCGCTTCGAGACCGCCTTCGACCGCCAGTTCTACCCGGGCATGGGTTTGTCCCGCGGGGTGTTCTTCGACAAGGAAAACTTTGGCGAAGACAAACTGGTGACCGGCGACCCGACGCCGATGGTCGCCGACGACATCGCCCCGGACCAGTTGCATGCGCGCTCCATCAGCGACTTCATCAATGATTTCCCGCTGCCGGAAACCGACCGTCAGGCGCTGATTGCCTTGCACGTCGCGCCCAAGGATTACCTGCCGGGCAAGACTGCCGAGGAAAAGGCCGAGTACCTCGCGGCCACCAGCTACCGCGATTTCCTGCTCAAGAACGTAGGACTCTCGGAAGGCGCGGTGAAGTACTTCCAAAGCCGCACCAACGACTTCATGGCCTTGAGTATCGACGCGGTGGCGTCGGCTGATGCCTACAGTGTGGGTTTCCCTGGCTTCGGCGGAATGAACCTGGCACCGATCAGCGAAGAAGCCGCCGCAGAAATGGAAGAACCCTACATCTACCACTTCCCCGACGGCAACGCCTCGCTGGCACGCTTGCTGGTGCGCAGCCTGATTCCGGCAGTGGCACCGGGGCACACCATGGATGACATCGTGCTGGCGCCGTTTGACTACGCCAGGCTTGATCAGCCCAGGACGCCGGTGCGGGTGCGTTTGAACAGCACTGCGGTCAGTGTGCGTAACGTCGGTGACGGTGTGCACATCGGCTACAGCCGTGGCGGCCAACTCGCACAGGTACGCGGCAAACGCTGCATCCTGGCCTGCTACAACATGATGATCCCGTACCTGCTGCGCGATCTGCCGGCAGAACAAGCCCAGGCCCTGAGCCAGAACGTGAAGTACCCGCTGGTCTACACCAAAGTGGTGGTGCGCAACTGGACCTCGTTCCAGAAGCTGGGGGTGCACGAGATTTATGCAGCGACCCAGCCTTACAGCCGGATCAAGCTGGATTACCCGGTGAGCATGGGCGGCTACGAGCACCCGCGCGACCCGACGCAGCCGATTGGTTTGCACATGGTGTACGTGCCCACCAGCCCCAACAGCGGCATGAACGGCCGCGACCAGGCCCGCGCCGGGCGGGGCAAGTTGTACGGGCAGACGTTTGAACAACTGGAAGCGCAACTACGCGACCAACTGCAGCGCATGCTCGGTCCGGGTGGCTTCAACCACCAGACCGACATTCTGGCGATCACTGTCAACCGTTGGTCACACGGCTATGCGACCTTCTCCAACAGCTTGTTTGACGATGCCGATGAAAGCGAAAAACTGAAGGACCTGGCGCGCCAGCCGGTGGGGCATGTGAGCATCGCCAACTCGGATGCCGCGTGGAGCGCGTATGCCCATGCGGCGATTGATGAGGCATATCGAGCGGTAGGCGAAGTGGGCTGATCCCGGCGTTCCTGAAGAGGTTGTTGTGGCGAGGGAGCTTGCTCCCGCTGGGCTGCGCAGCAGCCCCAAACCAGGCGCTCGAGATATCCCTGAAGGATCTCGATCGCCTGACCTGGGGTCGCTTCGCGCGCCAACGGGAACAAGCTCCCTCACCACACGGTTTCCACAGAAACGTCTTGTTTCATATGCAGCGCCATCAACCCGCCATCAATCATTTTTCCTTGCGCACCGAACCGCTTAAGCTATTTGGTATCTGTTTAATGTCCGTTGCGTTTGGCCGAAGGCATGTCCGAACCGTTTTCCTTGATCCAGCACGTGCCAGGAACGGCGCGGGATTGTTCACGACAGGTTGTATTTATGCACCGCAGGAATTTGCTCAAAGCGTCCATGGCCATCGCGGCTTACACCGGTCTGTCGGCCAGTGGCCTGCTGGCCGCCCAGGCCTGGGCGGGCAACCGCGCCGCTGATGGCGAGGCCCAGGCCTTCGATTTCGAGGCCCTGAAGATCCAGGCCAAGCAGTTGGCAAGCAATCGCTACCAGGACACCAAGCAGGTATTGCCGCCGACCCTGGCGACCATGACCCCGCAGAATTTCAACGCCATCGGCTACGACGGCAAGCATTCGCTGTGGAAAGAATTGAACGGCCAGCTGGACGTGCAGTTCTTCCACGTCGGCATGGGCTTCAAGACGCCGGTGCGCATGTACAGCGTCGACCCGAAAACCCGCCAGGCCCGCGAGGTGCACTTCCGCCCTTCGCTGTTCAACTATGAAAAAACCACGGTAGACACCAAGCAGTTGACCGGCGACCTGGGTTTCTCCGGCTTCAAGCTGTTCAAGGCCCCGGAACTGGACCGCCACGACGTGCTGTCCTTCCTCGGCGCCAGCTACTTCCGTGCGGTGGATTCCACCGGCCAGTACGGCCTTTCCGCACGCGGCCTGGCCATCGACACCTACGCGAAAAAGCGCGAGGAATTCCCGGACTTCACCAAGTTCTGGTTCGAAACCCCGGACAAGGACAGCACCCGCTTCGTGGTCTACGCCCTGCTGGATTCGCCGAGCGCCACTGGTGCCTATCGCTTCGATATCGACTGCCAGGCCAACCAGGTGGTAATGGCCATCGACGCCCATATCAATGCGCGTACCGCCATCGAGCAACTGGGCATCGCACCGATGACCAGCATGTTCAGTTGCGGCACCGTTGAGCGGCGGATGTGCGACACCATTCACCCGCAAATCCACGACTCGGATCGCCTGGCCATGTGGCGCGGCAATGGCGAGTGGATCTGCCGCCCGCTGAACAACCCGGCTACCCTGCAATTCAACGCGTTTGCCGACACCGACCCGAAAGGCTTCGGCCTGGTGCAGACCGATCATGAGTTCGCCAGCTATCAGGACACGGTGGACTGGTACAGCAAACGCCCAAGCCTGTGGGTAGAACCTACTACTGCGTGGGGTGAAGGCTCTATCGATCTGCTGGAAATTCCTACAACCGGCGAGACCCTGGACAACATCGTGGCCTTCTGGACCCCGAAGAAGCCCGTCGCTGCCGGCGAATCCCTGAACTACGGCTACAAGCTCTACTGGAGCGCCCTGCCGCCGGTCAGCACGCCACTGGCGCAGGTCAATGCCACCCGTTCGGGCATGGGCGGTTTCACCGAAGGTTGGGCGCCGGGCGAGCACTACCCCGAAGTCTGGGCGCGGCGCTTTGCCGTGGACTTCAACGGCGGCGGGCTGGATCGTTTGCCTGAAGGCACCGGGATCGAGCCGGTGGTGACCTGCTCCCATGGTGAGGTCAAAGACTTCAGCGTGTTGGTACTGGATGCCATCAAGGGCTATCGAATTCTGTTTGACTGGTACCCGACCAGCGACAGCGTCGAGCCGGTTGAACTGCGGCTGTTCATCCGCACCCAGGACCGCACTTTGAGCGAAACCTGGCTGTACCAATACTTCCCACCTGCACCAGACAAGCGCAAGTACACCTGATACCGAACGTTCCCACGCTCGCGTGGGAACGCCCCTTCGGGATCTTCAGAACCGCGAAATACTCTTCATCGCCCCAATCAAGTACCGCATCGCCACCTGATCACTCTCGGTCAGGGCGCGGTACTGTTCCAGCAATTGCTCTTCGTCCGAACTCAGGCGCCGGCTGCGCAGCGACATCCTGCGGGCCAGAAAAGACGACAACACCCCCGCTACACCATAAGACTTGGCCATGGACTGTCTCCTCGTATCAATCAACTGCTCCTGGTTGCCCATAACCCCATCCCGCGATGCGACCTGCGAGGATCAACAAGCTGATTTCCTGGGCCAGAAATCATGCTTACCTTAAGCGTAGAAACTATCTTGCAGGGCGTGGGACTTTTTTAGAGTAATCACTTAAAAAAACGCTTGCAGGGCAATGACCTACAGCGTTATCCCACAAGCGGCCGGTACAGGTGGATGTCGTGCGGCTCCTGTTGAAACAGCTCGGGATCCGGCTGCTTGAGCAACCGGCAGCCGAGCCGCAGATAGAACTCCACCGTATTGCGCGATTCCGTGGCCGATACGTACAACGCCTCGGCCCCGGCTGCGCGGGCGTGTTCACAGGCCAGGGCAAACAGCTGGCCACCCAGGCCCAGGCCACGGGCCCCATGGCTCACATGCAGGAATTTGAGCTGGCGCATACGCAGGCCCTGGTTGAGGATAACCCGGTTGTCCACTACCACGGCCGCCAGCAGCTTTGCATCGTCAAACACACCGTGCAGCCACCCGCCGCGCTTCAGGCACGCCTGCAAGGCCACGGCATCCTGCTCGGCTTCGCCTTCGGGCCAGCCGCGCATGTCGTGGTGCTCGGGGTACAGCAGCAACTCCCCGTGCTCCACGCGATAGCACGCCTCGATCCGTTCGGTACGGTCAATCAGCGCCAGCAACGGCAGGTCCTGTTCGGTCAGGTCACGCTTGATCAACATGCTGTGCTTCCAAGGGTTGATGGTGAACAAGGTTGAAGCCTTCCGCAGGTGTCGGTGCTTCGAAATAGCCGGTGATCAAGTCGAACTGGGCGTCACTGGTTTCGAACGCGTGGGTACCCGCCGCGTTGCGCGCACGCAGGCGTGCCTTGCAGACCTCGTCCGGTACGTCCAGGTAATGCAATTGGTGGTCAGCGCCTGCGCCTTCGAACAATGAGCGCATCCAGCGGCGGCTGGCCAGGGTGTTGGCGGGAAAATCCAGCACCACCGAGACGCCGGCCTTGAGCAACGAGATGATATGGGCCGTCAACGCATCGCGCAGGTGGCCGGTGCAGCGCACGTAGTCGCCCAGAGCCTGGATCTGTCCGGGATAAAGGCGTGACAGCCACTCATCCTCGCTGATCAATACCGTCTGTGGGGCTTGCGACAACTGCTGGGTCAGGGTCGATTTACCGGATGCGATTTTGCCGCAGATCAGGTGCAACATGAGCTTCTCCTTGTGTCGCAGGGCTTGGCCGGTGATCGGCGGGCAATAAAAAACCCGCCGGATCAAGGGCGGGTTTTTCATGCTTTTCCAGCACGCGTCAGCCCACCCTCTCCTGGAGGGTGGGAATAATCGAGGCGTTCAGTAATAGAGTCATAGTTTCGACATTAGCTTCAGGCGTTTTCCTACGCAAGGTTAATCCCGCAAGTCCGACTCATGAATCGGCTGGTCGCGATGCGTAGCCCGCTGATACTGCGCCGGCCAGGTCGCTTTGCGCCCGCCCAGGTCATCGTCGGCATGCAGTGGCCAGTACGGGTCACGCAACAGTTCACGGGCGAGGAAAATGATATCGGCCTGACAGGTACGCAAGATGTGCTCGGCCTGGGCGGGCTCGGTAATCATGCCCACGGTGCCGGTGGCGATTCCCGACTCTTTGCGCACACGCTCGGCAAAGCGGGTCTGGTAGCCGGGCCCGGTAGGAATTTCCGCATTGGCCGCGGTGCCACCCGAGGAGACGTCGATCAGGTCGACGCCCAGGTCTTTCAGGCGGCGCGCCAGTTCGACGGTTTCATCCGGGTTCCAGCCGTCCTCGACCCAATCGGTGGCCGAGACCCGTACAAACAGCGGCAGCTCTTGCGGCCAGGCCTCACGCACCGCCGTGGTCACTTGCAGCACCAGGCGGATGCGGTTTTCGAACGAGCCGCCGTACTGGTCCTGGCGCTGGTTGCTCAGGGGCGAAAGAAATTGATGCAACAGGTAGCCATGGGCGGCATGGATTTCCGCCACTTTGAAACCGGCAGTCAACGCGCGCTTGGCGGCAGCGACGAAGTCAGCGATCACTTGCTGGATCTGCCCTTCATCGAGTTGCTTGGGTGAAGTGTGCTGCGGATCGAAGGCAATCGGCGAAGGGCCCACCGGCACCCAGCCGCCATCTTCCGGCTTGACGCTGCCGTGCTTGCCGATCCATGGCCGGTGCGTGCTGGCTTTGCGCCCGGCGTGGGCCAGTTGAATGCCCGCCACCGCGCCCTGGGCATTGATAAAGCGCGTGATGCGTTGCAGCGGTTCGATCTGTTCGTCGTTCCACAGGCCCAGGTCCTGGGCGGTGATGCGGCCATCGGCAGTCACGGCGGTGGCTTCGGTAAAGATCAGCCCGGCGCCACCGACGGCACGGCTGCCGAGGTGCACCAGGTGCCAGTCATTGGCCAGACCATCGACGCTGGAATACTGGCACATCGGCGAAACGGCGATGCGGTTGAGCAGGGTCAGTTGGCGCAGGGTATAGGGTTCAAGCAGCAGACTCATGGGGCACCTCTTTTATGCAGTGGGCAGGCTCCAGGGTTCTGTTTGAAAGGTCGACGAAAAACCCGTCCCCGGCGGGCTGAAATAAGACAAGGTCACAAGACCGATCACACAGTGCTTAGAGACTAGTCGACAACAGAGGATTGCACAGGGTTCAGCGCGGCTCGATATGCGCGATCATCAGTTGCACGGTTTCCTGACCACGGAACTCGTTCACGTCGAGCTTGTAGGCCAGTTCCACCCAGCGAATGGTGGGGTTGGGCCAGATCTCGCGGTCGATGCCGAAAGCAATGCCATCGAGCTTCACCGATCCACACTCGCTCTTGAGCACCACCTTCAGATGGCGCTCGCCGACGACGCGCTGCTCCACCAGTTGGAACACCCCGTGAAACAACGGCTCTGGGAAATGCTGGCCCCACGGCCCGGCGTTGCGCAGGGCGCGGGCCAGTTCCAGGTGAAACTCTTCAACCGCGAGGGTGCCGTCGGACAGCAGCCGGCCCGTCAGGTCTTCTTCGCGCAGTTGCCGACGCACTTCGGCGTCAAAGGCCTCGGCGAACAGTGGGAAGTTGGCCTCGGGCAAGGTAAGACCTGCCGCCATGGCGTGGCCGCCGTACTTGGCGATCAGCGTTGGGTGCTGGCTGGCCACCACGGCCAGCGCGTCACGGATATGAAAACCCGGCACGGAGCGTCCGGAGCCCTTGAGCAGGCCGTCACCGGCGTCGGCAAAGGCGATGGTCGGGCGGAAGTAACGCTCTTTCATGCGCGAGGCAAGGATGCCGATCACGCCCTGGTGCCATTCCGGGTCGAACAGGCACAAGCCATACGGCATCGACTCCACCGGCAAGTCCTTGAGCTGGGCCAGGGCCTCGCGCTGCATGCCTTGTTCGATGGACTTGCGGTCCTGGTTCATGCCGTCCAGTTGCGCGGCCATTTCCCGGGCGGCGGCGAAATCCGAGGTGAGCAGGCACTCGATACCCAGGCTCATGTCATCCAGGCGCCCGGCGGCGTTCAGGCGCGGGCCCAGGATAAAACCAAGGTCGGTGGAGGTGATGCGGGCGTGATCGCGCTTGGCCACTTCGAGGATCGCCTTGATCCCCGGCCGGGCACGACCGGCGCGAATGCGTTCCAGGCCCTGGTAGACCAGGATGCGATTGTTGGCGTCCAGCGGGACCACGTCGGCCACGCTGCCCAAGGCCACCAGGTCCAGCAGTTCGCCGATATTCGGCTGCGGCTTGTTCTCGTACCAACCCAAACTGCGCAAGCGCGCACGCAGGGCCATCAGCACGTAGAAGATCACGCCCACACCGGCCAGGGCCTTGCTGGGGAATTCACAGCCCGGCTGGTTCGGGTTGACGATGGCGTCGGCTGCGGGCAGTTCGTCGCCCGGCAAGTGGTGGTCGGTAACCAGCACCTTGAGCCCCGCCGCTTTCGCGGCCGCCACGCCTTCGACGCTGGAGATACCGTTGTCCACGGTGATCAGCAGCTGTGGCTGGTGCTGCAGGGCCACGGCGACGATTTCCGGGGTCAGGCCGTAGCCGTATTCGAAACGGTTGGGCACCAGGTAGTCGACATGGGCGGCGCCCAACAAGCGCAGGCCCAGGGTGCCCACGGTGCTGGCGGTGGCGCCGTCGGCGTCGAAGTCACCCACGATCAGGATCCGCTGGCGCTGCTCCAGGGCCGTCACCAGCAAGTCCACCGCAGCATCGATGCCCTTGAGCTGCTGATACGGGATCAGCCGCGCCAGGCTTTTATCCAGCTCGGCTTCCGATTGCACCCCGCGTGCGGCGTAGAGACGGGTCAACAACGGTGGCAATTCACCGAGGAATGGCAGGACGGCGGGCAACGGGCGAGGATCGATACGCATGGGGTGACGGAAGCTTCTCTTTAATGTTGAAAATTAGCAGTGATCCCTTGTAGGAGCTGTCGAGCCCCAGCGAGGCTGCGATGGGATCACCTCGGTGTACCTGTCAGACCGCAGCGCCTGCATCGCAGCCTCGCTGAAGCTCGACAGCTCCCACACTCGACCAGCGTCCAATCAGTTATCGACGTTTCAGCCGCGCTCGCCAGCCAGCCATTCCAGCTGGACTTCGTGCTGCCCACGGTCATCGGTCACGAAGATCGTGCCTTCGCTGATCATCACGTCCCACTTGATCACCCGGGGCATGTCCTTGGCCAGCACTTCCAGGATTTCCTGGGGTACGGCGGCGATGCTCACGTTTTTCAGGTTCTTCGCCACCGGCACCACTTTGCCTTCCCAGACGCGCAAGCTGCCGTAGGCCAGCAAGGTCGTGCGTTCGGTACGGCGGGAACACCAGGTCAGGCGGTCCGCGTCCGGCTGGCCGACTTCGATCCAGTGCAGGACGCGATCATCCAGGCTTTTTTCCCACAGCGCCGGCTCGTCTACATCTGACAGGCCACGACCGAAAGACAGCTGCTCGTTGTAGAAAAGCGCGTAGGCCAGCAAACGCACGGTCATGCGCTCTTCGGTTTCCGAAGGGTGGCGGGCGATGGTCTGCTTGACGCTCTCGTACACCGAACGGTCAAGGTCGGTGAGGTTGAGTTCAAACTTGTAGGTCGTGGACGGCTGGGCCATGAACGGACTTCTAGAGACAGGGAAAGGCGGCAAGTCTAACCGATGGCGAGGTGATTCAACGAATACTGCGCTGCATCATCCTTATCACTGCGCCACTCGCCTATGTTAAAAGGCTCACATCCCTGCCCTGCCCGAAAGGTTCCTCATGTCGTTTACCGCCAAACCACTTGCCGGCCTGAAAGTCATCGAACTCGGCACCTTGATCGCCGGCCCGTTTGCGTCGCGCATCTGCGCCGAGTTCGGCGCCGAGGTGATCAAGGTCGAATCCCCGGATGGCGGCGACCCGCTGCGCAAGTGGCGCAAGCTGTATGAAGGCACCTCGCTGTGGTGGTTTGTGCAGGCGCGCAACAAGAAATCCCTGACCCTGAACCTGAAACACCCGGACGGCCTGGCGATCCTCAAGCAACTGTTGGCGGATGCCGACATTTTGATCGAGAACTTTCGCCCTGGCGTGCTGGAAAAGCTCGGCCTGAGCTGGGAAACCTTGCACGCCCTGAACCCGAAACTGGTGATGGTGCGCCTCTCGGGCTTTGGCCAGACCGGGCCGATGAAGGACCAGCCTGGGTTTGGCGCGGTGGGCGAATCCATGGGGGGCCTGCGTTACATCACCGGTTTCGAGGACCGCCCGCCGGTGCGCACCGGGATTTCCATCGGGGACTCGATCGCGGCGTTGTGGGCCGTGATCGGGGCGCTGATGGCCCTGCGTCATCGTGAAGTGAATGGCGGGCTCGGCCAGGTGGTGGATGTGGCGCTGTATGAGGCGATCTTCGCGATGATGGAGAGCATGATCCCGGAGTTCGACGTGTTCGGCTTTATCCGCGAGCGCACCGGCAACATCATGCCCGGCATCACGCCCTCCTCGATCCACACCAGCAAAGATGGCAAGCATGTGCAGATCGGCGCCAATGGCGACGCGATCTTCAAGCGCTTCATGTCGGCCATTGGTCGCGACGACCTGGCCAACGACCCGGCACTGGCCAGCAACGATGGCCGCGACAGCCGGCGCGATGAGTTGTACGGGGTGATTGATCGCTGGGTCAACTCGCTGCCGCTTGAGCAAGTGGTGGAACAGTTGAACAAGGCCGAAGTGCCCGCCAGCCGTATCTACAGCGCGCAAGACATGCTGGGAGACCCGCAATTTCTCGCCCGCGAGATGTTCCTCAAGGCGCAGCTCCCCGGCGGCAAGGACTTCAAGATGCCCGGCATCGTGCCCAAACTGTCGGACACACCGGGCAGCTGTGAGTGGGTCGGACCGCAGCTGGGCGAGCACAACAGCGTGGTGCTCGCTGAATTGGGCTACGACGCGGCCGCCGTTGCCCGCCTGCGTGAGAACGGCGCGATCTGATGGGCCGGCGCTTCATCATTCGACTCTGCCTCCTGGGTTCACTGCTCGGGACTTGGCCACTGTCGAGCCAGGCCCAGGAAACCTTGATCTGGCTGTTGCGTGACCTGCCGCCAGTGACGATTTTCGAAGGCCCGCAAAAAGGCCAGGGCGCCCTCGACCAACTGCTGCCGATACTCGCCGAACACATGCCGGAGTATCGACATCAGATCCTCCACGTGAACCGCGCGCGCGGCATGCAGATGCTCCGCGACCCCGGCACGCTTACCTGCGACCCGTCCCTGCTGTGGACGGCGGAGCGCGCTAAAACCATCGTGTTTTCCGCCCAGGCCTTCGCGGCCGCGAGCAACGGGGTGACGATCCGCCAGGGTCAGCGGGCGCTGCTGGCGCCGTTTGTGGTGGATGGACTGTTCGACCTGGAGGCATTTTTGAATGCACGGGATGCGCGCCTTGGCATCATCGCCGAACGCAGCTACGGCGCCATCATCGATGAAGCGCTGAAGCACACCAGTGCTCACAAACTGGCGCCACATTACGGCAATGACGCCCTCGGCAGCCTGCTGCAGATGCAACGAAAGGGGCGGCTGGAAGCGGTGCTGGGTTACTGGACAGAAGTGCGCTACCAGGCGCTGCAACAAGGCATTGATCCACAAGAGCTGATCTTCTACCCCATCAAAGGCACCCCGCCCTATCAACTGACCCGGATTGCCTGCACGGATAACGCCTCAGGCCGCACGGCTATCGAGCGGATCAATCAGGTGCTGCGCGAGATCCCGCAGGAGCAACTGCGACAGTCCTACGCCTCATGGCTCGACCCGGTCATGCGTGAGCAATACCTGCAAGACCACCCGACGTTTTTCCAGGATGCCCCGAGCCCATGACAAATCGCAGGCAAAAAGAAACCCCGAGCAGTGGGGAGACAACTCGGGGTTAATAAGGGCCTAAAAAGACCAGTAACAACGAGCCACAAGCACCGGAGCACAATGCTTGATCTCGCTGTTACAAAATCTGACTCACCTTGCCGTAGGAAGGTTCCCAACAAAAATAAATCTTCATGCGCAGGCGATCGGCCGAGTCAGGGCCGCATTGCGCAGGGCCGCCATGACCGAGGGTTCCAGGCGTCCTTCGGCAATCATCAAGTCGCGGTGCAAACAGTCCACCACATCCACCAATGCACGCTTGTCGGTCAATTGTGCCTGGTCGACTTCTCGTTCGACCACGATGGCACCGGCCGGATTCTTTACGGTCACCAGGCATTCGCCCTGCACACCCGAGGTGGTCAGCGTGACCTGATAAGGGCTCAGTGCTTCACCGAGCAATAGGCTGATACTTTCCATCTCGATCACCACTCAATAGTTCGGAAACAATCGTGTAAACGGGAGCTGCATCTATCCTAAGTGACTATTTGCGTCGTAGGAAAGTTCGCTTTTTCGTCTTTCAAGGGTTGCCGGGGGATGACGTGTCCAGCATGCGCTTGCAACATGACAAGCAAAAAACGGCAGCACATAACTGCTTACTCAATGAGTTGCCGTTTTGGCGCTGATGCCGAGGGTGAATCCTATACTCGGTGAGTGCTGATCATGCCGGCACATCGATAAACAGCGCATACCAAAAGGCCCCGTTGCGAAGGACGAAGACCATGCTGGAACACGAAAAAGAGCAGGCAATACTAGAGAAGATTCACGCCGACATATCCAGAATTTATGCCGAGCAACGCAAGCTAAACGCAGAGTCCCACAAGATAACCCGAGAGAATTTCTGGTATCCCGTTGGTATCGCCATCGGCTTCTTCACGGCTGTCGGAACCGTAATGGCAGTGGCGCAAAAACTACTCGCCTAAACGATCGCTCCGGCCGGGCCTGCCAGAAACGAAAAACGCCGCTGCCCCACGGACGGGGACGCGGCGTTTTTCACACCTTTGTAAACCGCACCTTCAGACTCTCTCCTGCGTTAACAGGCTAGAATCCCCGAATTACCCCGGGAGCCTGTATTGAACGAAACGTCTGACAAGCCATTGCGCATCGTCCTCGCCGACGACCACCCGATTTTCCTCATCGGTCTGCGGGCAGTCCTGGAACGTGACGAGAGGCTAACCATCGTCGGTGAAGCCAACTCACCCCAGGCCCTTGGCGAACTGCTGCAACGTTGTGCCTGCGACATTCTGGTGACCGACTTCATGATGCCCGCCGAGCCCCAGGCCGACGGCTTGCGCCTGATCGAACAACTGCGCCGGCATCACCCGGGCCTGCCCATCGTGGTGGTGACCATGCTGAACAACGCCGGCCTGTTCCACGCCATCCTGGAGCTGGGTGTCATGGGCCTGCTGAGCAAGGCCAGTCTCGCAGACGAATTGCCTGAAGCAATCCGTCAGGTGCGCCAGCAGCGACGTTATGTGGCCCAGACCATCAGTCAGTCACTGAACCTGGCAGGCGTCGAGCGTGTGCACTCCCAGGATCAACTATCACCCCGTGAACTGGAAGTCATCCGCCTGCTGGCCGGCGGCCTGACGGTAGGCGAGATCGCCGCAAATCTTCATCGCAGCAAGCAAACCGTCAGTGCACAAAAGGTCAGCGCCATGCGCAAGCTGGGCCTGAGCAACGACGCCGCGCTGTTTATCTATGTGCAGGAACACGGGCTGGCCTAGCCTGAAACGCGATCCACTGCTTGAGCGCCTCGGCGTCCATGGGGCCGGCGATAAAGCAGCCTTGCAACCACGCAGCCCCCAGTTCACTCACCGCGTGATAGTCGGCGGCGCTTTCAACCCCGGTCACCACCACACCCACACCCAGTCGCCTCGCCATGCTCATGGCGCCGGCAACCACTGCCGCCTTGCGATCGTCCCTGGCCATGCCGCTGGCAAACGCCGGCGGGATCTTCAATTCGCTGAAGGGCAATTCCAGCAAGCGTTGCAGGCTGGTGCCGCCCACGCCGAAATCACCGATGGACAGTTTGCACCCCATCATCCGCAAACGCAGCAAGCCGGTGACGTGGGCGCTGTCGGTGTTCAGGCGCGAGGTTTCCACCAGTTCCAGGGTCAGGCCACGGGCGGGCACGCCGTGAAGTTGCAGCAAGCCTTGCAGCACTTGGGGAAAGTGCGGACGCTCCAGCATCCGCCCCGGGATATTCACCGCCACCGGCAGCACCTGCCCGGTTTCGCGCATGACGTGTGCCGCCTGGCCCAGCGCTTGTTCCAGCACGTGCCAGGTAAACGCCTCTTCCATTCCGGCAAACTCCAGCACCGGCAGAAACGCGTCAGGCAACAGCAACTCGCCGTCAGGAAGCTGCCAGCGGGCCAGCGCTTCGACACCTTGCAACACGCCCGCCTGGCTGACAATGGGCTGATACCAGACCGTGCCGCAGCGGGCGATAGCGGCCTGGCTCAGATCCGCCGAAGGCGGCAACTGCTCGGATTCGCTCAAGTCCAGCAACTGGCGCACCCGCTCCCAGGACACCACCGGCGGCCCGGGCCGCAAGCGCTCCCGGCACGCCTCGAGGACTTTCCCGATCAGCGTTGCCGACGCCGGCTTGGGCAGGCAGCCGAGCACGTTGAGCCCCAACTGTCGGGCCATGTGCGCCACGCCTTCCAGCACATCCGGCTCGGCGTTGCTCAGCAGGATCAACACCTGAGCCTGGCGGCGCTCGGCCATTTCCCGAATCAGCTCAAGGCCATCACCCTGCTCCAGGTACAGATCGCAAATCGCGATGTCCACCGCGCCCTTGCTCTCCAGTGACTGGCGAGCGGCGTCGACCGTTTCGGCCGTGCGTACATTGAATACGCCGTTGGCGTTGAGCATCTGATGCAGGGCCATCAGTTGGAACGGGTTATCTTCGAGGATCAGGACGTTGAGGGAGCGCATGAAAAACGTTACCGGGGAGAAGCGAGGGTGCACAGACTAATAAAAACCCCGCGCCTTCCCCATAGGACATGTCTTATTCGGACGGGTCCAGATAAGCCTCAAGCTCGACCTGGAATTCGATCAATGCTTCGCGCAGCGCTAACCAATGCATTTCAATCTCAGCGTTGCGCTGCTCCCGAATACACCCTTCCAGCGCCACACAGGCCTTGGCCAGCGGCAACGCATCCACCAGGCAGCATATGCCCTTCAGGCGGTGCAGCGAGGCGGCCAGCCGGACCTGGTCGTGGTCCGCCATGGCGGAGGCCATCAGGTTATGCTCCTGCTCAAGGCTCCTCGCCAGCTCCTGCAGCATCCGCTGCAAAACCGGTCCGTCGGCCTGGGTCATGGTGCGCAGGGTCTGGATGCTGAAAGAGCGTGCAGGCGCGACGCGGGCGAGCACACGCGTCCAGTGCTCAAGGGTCACGGGCTTGACCAGCAGTTCATCCATTCCCGCCTCCCGGCAGCGCTGCTGTTCATCATCCAGGGCATTCGCCGTGCAACCCACCAGCGCCAGGCGTGGCCGTTGCTCCTGGGCTTCCAGCCGGCGGATGGCCTCACTCAAGGCGTAGCCGGACATGCCCGGCATATTGCAATCGGTGACCAGGACGTCAAACACCTCATGATGCCAACGCTGCAAGGCCGCTTCGGCCGAGTCGACGGCCACTACTTGATGACCCAGGAACTGCAACTGCTGAACCAGCACCAGCCGATTGGCCGGCAGGTCATCCACCACCAACACCGACAGGTTGCGGCCGGCGACCAGCAGCGGTACACCGGCAGATGCCGGCACGTCGTCACTGCTGACCCGATCAAGGTACAGGTCGATGCACACCACCGTGCCCTCTCCCACCACGCTGCTCAGGGTGATGCTGCCTCCCATCAATTCCACCAGTTGCTGGCAGATGCTCAAGCCCAGTCCCGTGCCGCCGTGCTCGGCAGCCGTCCGCGCGCTGACCTGGATAAACGGCTTGAACACTCGCGCCTGCTGCTCGACGCCAATGCCCGGCCCGCTGTCCTCCACACACAGGTGCAAATATTCGGCCCCCGCCGGGTCAAGCTTGCGCGCAACACTGACCCGAACCTCGCCGCGCGAGGTGAACTTGAGCGCGTTGCCCAACAGGTTATGGATAACCTGACGCAGGCGCAGCGGGTCGAACCAGTAATACCCTTGCGCGCTCGGGTCGAATGCCAGGGTCAGGTGAAGGCCCTTTTTCTGCGCCATGGGTTCGAACAAGCGCTGTATGCCCTCGAAGAAACCTCTCAAGTCAGTGGCCTGCGGCGCCAGTTGCAGATGACCGGCTTCAATCTTGGCCAGGTCGAGGCTGTCACCCATCAGGGCAATCAACTCCCGCGCCGAGCGATGGGCCACTCGCAGGGCTTCAGACACTGGCTTGCCTTCAGCCAGGGCACGCTCCTGCTCCAGCTCGAGCAGACCGATAATGGCGGTCATCGGCGTGCGAATCTCGTGGCTCAGGGTCGAGAGAAACGCGCTTTTTGCGTAGTTCGCTTCGTCAGCGGCCTGCCGCGCATCCATCAGCTGGAGCTCCAGGACCTTGCGCTCGTTGATATCGACCCAGCCACCGAGCAAACCCTGGAGCTGGCCCTTGGCGTCGAAGAACGGCACCGTCCACTGATACACATGAAACGCCCCGCCATTGAACTCCAGCTGCCGGTCGACGAACAGCGACTGCTGGCTCGCCAATTGCTCCATGTGGCCGGCATGCAGGCGCGCGGCCGTAGCGTCAGGCATCAGCCCGCTTTCCATCAGCGTCAGGCCCTGGATCTGCTCGCGCCGGGTGTTCAACTGTTGTTCATAGCTGGTGTTGCAGGTCACCAGGCGTCCTTCCAGATCACGCACAAATACCGGGTTGGGCATGCCGTCCAGCAGCGCGCGCTTGAACGCCAACTGGTCGTTGAGCCGCTGCTCGGCCTGGAGGCGCTGGCG
Organism: Pseudomonas sp. IPO3774; assembly: GCF_013386835.1. Taxonomy (NCBI): domain Bacteria; kingdom Pseudomonadati; phylum Pseudomonadota; class Gammaproteobacteria; order Pseudomonadales; family Pseudomonadaceae; genus Pseudomonas; species Pseudomonas sp. IPO3774. Next base: position 154,883 of record NZ_JACAQY010000052.1, on the reverse strand, counting down.
AATCTGGCGCTTGAGCCGGCTGTTCCAGGCCAGTGACACCAGCACAAACAGCAGCGCCGTGGCGACCGTCCAGTAGGCCCACGGCGGCACACGCTGCCAGGCCGGCACCGGGACGGGTACGCTACCCAGCCAACGCAAACGCAGGGCGCTCAATTCCGCGACCGGCAGCGCTTCCAGCGCCTTGTTCAAAATGCTCAGCAGTTCCGGTTGATCCTTGCGCACCGACAGGCTGTTGGCCGACCACTTGCCCTCGACACTGCGGCCGATGCGCAACTCATCGGCCGGGTAACTCTGCACTTCCACTTCACTCTGGATAGTCGCCGCCGCGCGACCCTGCGTTACCAGCTCACGGGCCTGGACGTAGTTATCCACCGATTGCAGCTTGATCCCGGGGTGCTCGCGACGAATATATCCCTCCAGGACATGGCGTGCCGGCAGCGCCAGCACCTTGCCTGAAAGCTCGCTCAAACTGGCCACTGGCGGTGCGTCAGCGCGCTGGATAAACACCCAGCCTGAGCCCCCGAACCCATGGCTGAAATCGAGAAAGGCCTTGCGCTCCTGATTTTCGGCCAGGGTGGTGTTCATGTCCGCCCTGCCCGTTTCCAGCAACCCCAGGGTCTGTGCCGTGGAGGACACTTCCTCCATCACGAACTGCAGGCCGGTCATGCGTGAAATGCGGTTGAGCAAGTCCACATTCAGCCCCACCCACTGGCCGTCCTTGTCCTTGAATACATAGGGAGACAGTTGCTGGGACGCCACCACCACATGCGGATGCTGAAGTACCCAGGCCCGCTCCGGGGCCGACAAGGCGATGCGCTCGGCGGCAATGCCCACCCCCAGTCCGGTGGTCCAGCGCGCAAGGATCTCCCGCCGCACAGACTCATCAATACTCGCCAGCGCCCGTTCCATCAGCGTCCCCAACAACGGGTCGGCCTCCCGCGTGGCAAAGGCAAAGCCGATGGGCGCCAGCCGGCTTTCCACCTTGATCTGCAAGCCCAGGTAGGGCCGTAGCGATTTATAGGCGCGCACGATCACTTCGTTGCCGATAAACGCATCGGCATCACCTTGCTTCAGCGCTTCGAGGCCACTGTAGAGATTCGGTGCCAGCATGATGTGGCTGCCGGGATACGCCTGATGGACGTTCTTGACGTTGGCGTAACCGTCCAGCAACACCAGCTTCTTGTCCTTGAGGTCCTCGTTCTGGGTGCTGTCATCCCGGCGCACGACCACCACCGAGCGGTCCGGCATGTAGTCTTCGGTAAAGCGCAACCCCGACACATCACGCTCGTAACCGTTGGCACTGGTGAGAATATCGATGGCGCCGCTCCGCAGGGCCTCCACCGCCTGCGCCCGCTCGGCAAAACCCAGGACTTGCATCGGTGCATGCAGACGCGCGCCGATCAGGCTCAGGTAATCGGCGCTGATGCCCTGGTAGCGATTGCGGTCGCGGGTGATATCGATCGGCTGATAGTCATCAATCGAAATGCCCACTCTCAGTGGCCGATGGGCCGCCAGCCATTGCTGCTCGCTGACCGTCAGGGGCATGGGCTCCAGGGCAATGAACGCCGGCACCAGCTTGAACGGCAGGCTGACAGCCGCGAGGCTTGCCGAACCATGGCCAAGCAGCAGCACACATGCCAGCCACGCGTGTGCTCGGGTCGATAAATACACCGGTTGGGTTTCCTTGATTATTCTTGTTGGTCGCCGCGCAAGTATGGCTCGCCAGAATGAAAAAGCCCGTCACGAAGACGGGCTTGATCCACCACGCAAAGCCGTTGGCTCAGAGTGGCTTGCCGCGATTGCCATGCTGGCTGACAAACGCCTGTACCGCTTTCAGGTCATTGGCCAATACCGTGCAACGCTCTTCACGCTCGAACAGGTCGGTGAGGTGCGGCGGCAATTCCAGCGCCTTGCCAACCCCGGCCTTCTCTACCGCTTCCGGGAATTTGACCGGGTGCGCGGTGCCGAGAATCACCATCGGGATGTCCAGGCTGCGGCGGCATTCGCGCGCGGCCTTGACGCCAATGGCGGTGTGCGGGTCCAGCAGCTCGCCGGTCTGGGCGTAGACTTCGGCGATGGTCTCGCAGGTTTCTGCGTCGTCCACCGCCAGGGAGTCGAACAGCTTGCGGGTTTCGGTCCAGCGCTCCTGTTCGACGCTGAAACCGCCACCTTGCTTGAAGCTGTCCATCAGGCCGGCCAGGGCAGCACCGTTGCGACCGTGCATGTCGAACAGCAGGCGTTCGAAGTTCGACGAGACCATGATGTCCATCGACGGCGACAGTGTGGCGTGCAGGGTTTCCTTGACGTACTGGTTGCCGCTCATGAAGCGGTGCAGGATGTCGTTGCGGTTGGTGGCGACGATCAGCTGGTTGATCGGCAGGCCCATGTTGCGTGCCAGGTAACCGGCGAAGATGTCGCCGAAGTTGCCGGTTGGCACCGAGAACGACACCGAACGCGCCGGGCCGCCCAACTGCAGGGAAGCATGGAAGTAGTAGACGATCTGGGCCATGATCCGCGCCCAGTTGATCGAGTTCACCGCTACCAGGCGGGTGCCCTTGAGGAAGCTCTGGTCGGCGAAGCTGGCCTTGACCATTTCCTGGCAGTCATCGAAGTTGCCTTCGATGGCGATGTTGTGGATGTTCTCGCCGAAGATCGTGGTCATCTGCCGACGCTGCACTTCCGACACGCGGTTGTGCGGGTGCAGGATGAAGATGTCGACGTTTTCGCAGTGCTTGCAGCCTTCGATCGCCGCCGAGCCGGTATCACCGGAAGTAGCGCCGATGATCACCACGCGCTCACCGCGTTTTTCCAGCACATAGTCCAGCAGGCGACCCAGCAGTTGCAGGGCGAAATCCTTGAACGCCAGGGTCGGGCCGTGGAACAGCTCCAGGACCCATTCGTTGCCGTTCAGTTGACGCAACGGGGCGATGGCGCTGTGGGAAAACACGCCGTAGGTTTCTTCCAGGATCTTCTTGAAATCCGCATCCGGGATGCTGCCGGTGACGAACGGGCGCATGACCCGGAACGCCAGCTCGTGGTACGGCAGGCCGGCCCACGAAGCGATTTCTTCCTGGGTGAAGCGTGGCAGATTTTCCGGCACGTACAGGCCGCCGTCAGTGGCCAGACCGGCCAGCAGAACGTCTTCGAAATTCAGGGCCGGTGCCTGGCCGCGGGTGCTGATATAACGCATGACTGGCTCCTCTAGAGCATGCTTGAACAAGGGCCGCCGAACGCGTGGGGCCCTTGCCGCAAAACGATTAGTTCAGGTGTTCGACGCGAATCCGCACCACCGGCCCAACCACGCCCTGCAACGCTTCAAGCGCGGCGATGGCGTCGTTGATGTGCTGCTCCAGCACACGGTGAGTCAGCAGGATCATGGGCACCAGGCCGTCTTGTTCTTCGACTTCCTTCTGCATGATCGATTCAATGTTGATGCCGCGCTCCGACAGGATGCTGGCCACCTGAGCGAGCACGCCCGGATGATCCTTGGCCTGGATGCGCAGGTAGTAGGCACTTTCGCAGGCTTCGATCGGCAGGATCGGGTGGGCCGACAGCGAATCCGGCTGGAAGGCCAGGTGCGGTACGCGGTTTTCCGGGTCGCTGGTCATGGCACGCACCACGTCCACCAGGTCGGCGATCACAGACGAAGCGGTCGGCTCCATGCCGGCGCCGGCGCCGTAGAACAGGGTGGAACCGGCAGCGTCACCGTTGACCATCACGGCGTTCATCACGCCATTGACGTTGGCGATCAGGCGGTCGGCCGGGATCAGTGTCGGGTGCACACGCAGCTCGATACCGGCCGGGGTGCTGCGCGCCACACCGAGGTGCTTGATGCGGTAGCCCAGGGCTTCGGCGTAGTTCACGTCGGCGGTGGTCAGCTTGGTGATGCCTTCGGTGTAGGCCTTGTCGAACTGCAGCGGGATACCAAAGGCGATGGACGCCAGGATGGTCAGCTTGTGGGCAGCGTCGATGCCTTCCACGTCGAAGGTCGGATCGGCTTCGGCGTAACCCAGGGCCTGGGCTTCGGCCAGCACGTCTTCGAAGGTACGGCCCTTCTCGCGCATTTCGGTGAGGATGAAGTTACCGGTGCCGTTGATGATGCCGGCCACCCAGTTGATACGGTTGGCGGACAGGCCTTCACGGATCGCCTTGATCACCGGGATGCCACCGGCCACGGCGGCTTCGAACGCCACGATCACGCCCTTCTCGCGGGCCTTGGCGAAGATTTCGTTACCGTGCACGGCAATCAGCGCCTTGTTGGCAGTGACCACATGCTTGCCGTTTTCGATGGCCTTGAGCACCAGCTCGCGGGCCACGGTGTAGCCGCCTACCAGCTCGATGACGATATCGATTTCAGGGTTGGTGGCGACTTCGAAGACATCGTTGGTAATCGCAATACCGGTCGTTTGGAACTGAGGCTTTGGCGTACGCGTGGCAATTTGTGCCACTTCAATCCCACGCCCTGCACGGCGGGAAATTTCTTCAGCGTTACGCTGAAGTACGTTGAAGGTGCCGCCACCGACGGTCCCTAACCCACAGATGCCTACTTTGACCGGTTTCACTGAAGAACTCCCCATGAAACGGCCGACTCAAGGTCGGCCGTGAAAACAGCCGCACAACTGCGGCTCTCTATTAATGACCCGCCGAACTGTCGGCGGATCATGATCGTCAAGGCTCGACGATAATGCTTACTTTGCGTTCAGTGCCAGTTTGGCAACTTGCGGCGCAGGCTGGTAGCCCGGAATCACCTGGCCGTCAGCCAAAACGATGGCCGGCGTACCGTTCACACCAATCGACTGGCCGAGGGCGAACTGCTTGGAAACCGGGTTGGCGCACTTGGCGGCCTTGATTTCCTTGCCATCGACCATCTTGTCCATGGCCGCTTTCTTGTCGGCCGAACACCAGACGGCTTGCAACTGCTCGTCACCCGGCGAACCCAGGCCCTGGCGCGGGAACGCCACGTAGCGCACTTCAACGCCGAGCTTGTTCAGCTCAGGCACTTCGGCATGCAGCTTGTGGCAGTACGGGCAGGTGGTGTCGGTGAACACGGTGATGTGGGTCTTGGTTTCGCCGATGGCCGGGTAAACCACGGTTTCAGCCACCGGAATACCGTTGATCAGCTTGGACACGCCCAGGCGCTCGGCTTTCTCGGTGAGGTTCACCGGCTTGCCGTCTTTGAGCTGGAACAGGTAGCCCTGGACGATGTACTGGCCATCGGCACTGGCGTACAGCACGCGGCTGCCCTTGAGCTTGACTTCGTACAGGCCGGCCATCGGGCTGGCGTTGATGCTTTCAATCGGGGTGTCGAGCTGGAGGGCTTCCAGGCTCTTGCGGATTGTCTTCTCTGCGGCGTCGTCGGCGACGGCAAAGGTTGAGACCAACGCAATGGCTGCGATGGCAAAAATCTGGGTCAAGCGCATGGGAACTCCTGAAGGCAGATGCAGGGACGGGAGCAGGAACACCGATCTTCAAACACGGGTTTGGGCCGTCCCCTTTGCGAACCGGCAAAGCCTACCACAGTTGGGCCGCAGGGCAGCCAGTCGCGGGGAAATTGGGCTTTTTCCGAAGTATTTTTCATCCACGGGGATGGTGCTTGGCGTGCATCTCCTGCAAACGTGCCCGCGCCACGTGGGTGTAGATCTGGGTGGTGGATAAGTCGCTGTGGCCCAGGAGCATTTGAACCACGCGCAAATCCGCGCCGTGGTTGAGCAAATGCGTGGCGAACGCGTGGCGCAGGGTGTGGGGCGACAGCGACTTGCCGATGCCGGCAACCTTGGCTTGGTGCTTGATGCGATGCCAGAAGGTCTGGCGGGTCATCTGTTCGCCGCGCTGGCTGGGAAACAGTACATCGCTGGGCCGACCGTTGAGCAACTCGGCTCGGGCGTCGCGCATGTAGCGTTCGATCCACACGATCGCCTCTTCACCCATGGGCACCAGGCGCTCCTTGCTGCCCTTGCCCATTACGCGCAATACACCCTGGCGCAGGTTGACCTGTTCCAGGGTCAGGCTGATCAGCTCGGTGACGCGCAGGCCGCAGGCATACAGCACTTCCAGCATGGCACGGTCGCGCTGGCCGATGGCTTCGCTCAGGTCGGGGGCTGCGAGCAGGGCTTCGACGTCGGCTTCCGACAGGGATTTGGGCAGTGGCCGGCCCAACTGTGGCATGTCGATTTGCAGGGTTGGGTCGACAGCGATCAGCTTTTCCCGCAGCAGGTAGCGATAGAAGCCACGCACGCCTGAGAGAAAACGCGCAGTAGAGCGAGGCTTGTAGTTTTGCTCCAGGCGCCAAGCCAGGTGGTCGAGAATCAGCTCGCGACCGGCGTCGAGCAGCTCGAGGTTTTTCTCCTGCAGCCAGCCATTGAACAACGCGAGGTCGCTGCGGTAAGCCTGGCGGGTGTTGTCCGACAGGCCTTTTTCCAGCCAGAGGGCGTCGAGGAAGCGATCTATCTGCGGGTGGTCGATGGCGGGCATGAGGGCTCAAGCAGGGAAAATGGCGGTATCGGGTAGATCCTATCGCAGCACGGGCCGCTACACATCAATGAAAGCGGGCAAATAATCTGTGGCAAGGGAGCTTGCTCCCGCTGGGGCGCGAAGCGGCCCTGATTGACCATTGAGGTCCAACAGAGAGACTTCTATTGCCGGTTTCAGGGCCGCTGCGCAGCCCAACGGGAGCAAGCTCCCTCGCCACAAAAGCGGAAAACGGCTTTAAGGTCAGTGCGACGCTGAATTTCTTCGAGGCGGGGAGTCATGAATAGATACCGGGGAAATAGACAAATTTCAGGCAACAAAAAAGCAGCCCGTAGGCTGCTTTTTTCTGCATCGGGAAGCTGGACTTAAGCCAGTTTTTCCTTGATGCGAGCTGCTTTACCGGACAGGTCACGCAGGTAGTACAGCTTGGCTTTACGTACGTCACCGCGACGTTTAACGGCCATGCTGTCGATTTGCGGGCTGTAGGTCTGGAAAGTACGCTCTACGCCAACACCGTTGGAGATTTTACGAACAGTGAAAGCACTGTTCACACCACGGTTACGCTTGGCAATTACCACGCCTTCGAACGCTTGCAGACGCGAACGGTCGCCTTCCTTCACTTTCACCTGAACGACAATGGTGTCGCCCGGGGCAAAGGTAGGGATCTCTTTGGTCATCTGCTCTGCTTCGAGTGCAAGGATGATTTTGTTAGTCATGCTGTGCTCCTAAGGTAAGTCGTCGGACCTACCATCGATACGTTGTTAACTATCGTCCCGCGCGAGGATGTATTCCTCGAGCAGCTTCTTCTCTTCTCCAGAAAGCGAGCGGCTTTCCAGAAGATCGGCGCGTCGTTCATAGGTCCGCCCGAGGGACTGCTGTAAACGCCAACGCCGGATGTGTGCGTGATTGCCACTTAGCAATACGTCGGGAACACGCTGATCCGCATACACCTCCGGTCGGGTGTAGTGCGGGCAATCCAGCAAACCATCCGTGAAGGAATCTTCCTCCGCGGAGTCCGCATGCCCTAAAGCTCCAGGCAGCAGTCGTGTAACCGCATCTATCAGGACCATCGCCGGCAGCTCGCCGCCAGACAGGACATAGTCCCCAATCGACCACTCTTCATCGACATGAGCTTCAATAAACCGCTCGTCAATGCCTTCATAGCGACCGGCAATCAGGATTAATGCTTCCAGATTCGCCAACTCGCGTACCGCCGACTGATTCAGCTGACGGCCTTGAGGGGACAGGTAAATTACCTTCGCCTTCTCCCCGGCGGCTGCCTTGGCCTGAACCAACGCATCTTCCAGGGGCTTGATCTTCATCACCATGCCCGGGCCACCGCCAAATGGGCGATCGTCCACAGTGTGATGTCGATCCGTCGTGTAGTCTCGCGGGTTCCAACAGGTGAGCTGCAAGAGCCCCTGTTTCACCGCCCGACTGGTGATGCCGTACTCGCTGATGGCAGAAAACATCTCGGGAAACAAACTGATCACTTCAACGCGCAGGTTAGCCACGTTAGAAGTCCGCGTCCCATTCCACCTTCATCTCGCCCGCTGCCAGGTCGACGGCCAACACGCATTGCTCGGTATAGGGCAACAGGCGTTCGCGATCATCCAGGCTGCCAGCGCAAGGCTTGACCACCATTACATCATTGGCGCCGGTTTCCAGAAGATGATCGATTTTCCCGAGCAATTGCCCGAGTTGATCAATAACCTTCAGACCTTCCAGCTGGTACCAGTAGTACTCGCCGTCGGTCAATTCAGGGAACAGGTTGCGCGGCACGCAGATCTCATAACCGGCCAGAAGACGAGCTTCTTCACGATCATCAAGACCCTTGAGCTTTGCGACCAGGAACTTGTCGCTCCCGCGTCCACTGACCAGCTCTACCTGTTTCACACTACCTTCGCGCTTGAGCGTCCAGGTCTTGTACTGCAACAGGTTTTCAGTCGGATCAGTAAAGGAATACACCTTCACTTCGCCGCGAACGCCATGAACAGAATAAATCTTGCCGATAACGATCAAATCATCAGCAACCGCTGGCGTCGCGTTCATATTGCTCAGGCCGCAGCCTTAGATGCATCCTTCAACAACTGAGCAACGCGCTCAGAAGGTTGTGCACCAACGCTCAGCCAGTAGGCTACGCGCTCTTGGTTCACGGACAGACGGACTTCTTGACCACGAGCGATCGGGTTGAAGAAGCCAACTTGTTCCTTGTGAGAGCCGTCACGTGGGTTGCGGCTGTCAGTTACGGTCAAGTGGTAAAACGGGCGCTTTTTGGAGCCGCCAAGGGCAAGACGGATTGTTAGCATGTGAACATCGTTCCTGTAGTCGGTGCTGCAAATCTAAATGCACAGCGGGCATAGGTGCCCGAAAGGCCGCATATTCTAAGGAATATCCGGACTTTTGCAAATGTCTTTTTCTGGCGCCTATCAGCGTGCCATTCAGATCTGCTATAGAGCCGTCGGTTAAAACGGCAAGTCAGCTCCCGCCAATGGCGGGTTTGCTGGAGATCCCGCATCCCTGCGGGTCGGAGCAGAAGCGAACTTCTGCTCGAATTCTTTACATTTTCGGCATGCCGCCGCCGGGCAACATACCGCCCATGCCGCGCATCATCTTGGCCATCCCGCCTTTTGCGGAGAATTTCTTCATCATCTTCTGCATCTGCTTGTGCTGCTTGATCAAGCGACCGATGTCCTGCACCTGGGTGCCGGAACCCATGGCGATCCGACGTTTGCGCGAACCGCTGATCAGCTCAGGGTCGCGGCGCTCGGCCGGGGTCATGGAATTGATGATGGCTTCCATCTGCTTGAATTGCTTCTCTGCCGCGCCCTGGGCATTGCCCATTTGCGCCAGGTTCACGCCGCCGATGTTCGGCAGCTTGTCCATCAGGCCGCCGAGGCCGCCCATGTTCTTCATCTGCTGCAGCTGGTCGCGGAAGTCTTCGAGGTCGAAGCCCTTGCCCTTCTTCAGCTTTTTAGCCAGCTTGTCGGCCTTGTCCTTGTCGAGGGTCGCTTCCGCTTGCTCGATCAGGCTGAGCACGTCGCCCATGCCGAGGATACGCGAGGCGATACGCTCAGGGTGGAACGGCTCGAGCGCTTCGCTCTTCTCGCCCATACCGATGAACTTGATCGGCTTGCCGGTAATGGCGCGTACCGACAAGGCGGCACCGCCACGGGCATCGCCGTCGACCTTGGTCAGGATCACACCGGTCAGCGGCAGTGCATCACCAAAGGCCTTGGCGGTATTGGCCGCATCCTGGCCGGTCATGGCATCGACCACGAACAGGGTTTCTACCGGGTTGATCGCGGCATGCAGCGCCTTGATCTCGCCCATCATCTCTTCGTCGATGTGCAGGCGACCGGCGGTATCGACGATGACCACGTCGATGAATTTCAGCTTGGCTTCTTTAATAGCCGCCTGGGCAATATCGACCGGCTTCTGGCTCAGGTCGGACGGGAAGAAGGTCACGCCCACTTCGCCCGCGAGCATTTCCAGCTGTTTAATAGCCGCCGGACGGTAAACGTCGGCAGACACCACCATCACCGACTTCTTCTTGCGCTCTTTAAGGAAGCGCGCCAGTTTGCCGGCGGTGGTGGTCTTGCCCGCACCTTGCAGACCGGCCATCAGCACAACGGCTGGCGGCACGGCGCTGAGGTTCAAATCTTCGTTGGCCGCGCCCATCAGGCTTTCGAGTTCGGCCTGGACGATCTTCACAAAGGCCTGGCCCGGCGTCAGGCTGCGGGACACTTCGGTGCCGACCGCGCGCTCTTTGACCGAGTTGACGAAGTCCTTCACCACCGGCAAGGCGACGTCGGCTTCCAGCAACGCCATGCGCACTTCACGCAGGGTGTCTTTAATATTGTCCTCGGTCAGCTTGGCCTTGCCGGTGACATGGCGCAGCGTCTGCGAGAGACGGTCAGTCAGATTTTCAAACATGCGCGATCCTTTCAGGCCCTATTCATCGAAATGCATTGTTAGACCGAGGTAATGGCGGCCCAGGCTGTGGTAAATCGCTATTAAAAACAGCGCTCGGCGAGCCTGCGGCGTGGGCAGGTCGCGGATTATAGCGAAGACTGTCGCCATGCACACCCGCTGTCTGGCCTGAGAGTCTTTCGTGTTACGCAGGTGTATGCCAAACTCAGCGCCTTTCGGGCCTGCTTAACAGGATTTATGCTCCCTTTGTCACCCAGTTTGCTACCCAGCCTCGCCGCCGCCATCTTGTATGCCGCTGCGACCCTCTATCAGGGCACTCGTCTGGCCCAAGGCGCCAAGGCCGACAAACGCCTGCTGGTAGGCCTTGGCGTCCTCGCCCTGCTGGCTCACGCCGCCAGCCTGTTCACGCACTTGATGACGCCGGTCGGCCTGGGCCTGGATTTCTTCAGCGCTGCCAGCCTGATTGCCGCCGCGGTGATCGCGCTGACCCTGATGGCCTGCTACCGGATCCCGGTGGAGAACCTGCTGGTGCTGTTGTTCCCGCTCGGGATGCTGACGGTGCTGCTGGCGCAATTCACACCGACCGGCACCGTGCAGGTCATTGATGAAGAGCCGGGCATCCTCGCCCACATCCTGCTGTCGATCCTCGCCTACGGCATGTTCACCATCGCGGTGTTCCAGGCCTTGCTGCTGCTGTTGCAAGACCACCAACTCAAGCACAAGCACCCGTCGGGGCTGATCAAGAACTTCCCGCCGCTGCAAACCATGGAAAGCCTGCTGTTCGGCTTCCTCTGGGCCGGCTGGACGCTGCTGTCGCTGTCACTGATCTCCGGCTGGCTGTTCGTCGAGAACCTGTTTGCCCAGCACCTTGTGCATAAAACCCTGCTGGCCTGCCTGGCCTGGGTGGTGTTCAGCGTGCTGCTGTGGGGCCGCAACCGTCTCGGCTGGCGCGGGCACAAGGCGATCCGCTGGACCCTGGCCGGTTTCTGCCTGCTGATGCTGGCCTATTTCGGCAGCAAGCTGGTTCGCGAATACATCCTGCATATCTGACGGGCAGCCGACATGGACAACTTGCCCTTGGGGCCGATGCTTGCGGTAGTAGCCTTGCTGGTTTTATGGTCGGCGCTGTTTACCGCCATCGAAGCCGCCCAGCAACATTTGCTGGCCCTGCGCCCCGGCACCCGCCAGGGTGACAAAGCCGCCGCCCGCCTGAACTTCCCGCGCAACAGCCTGATCCTCTGCAACACCCTGTGCCGCGCCGTGGTGGTGATTCTCTGCACCCTGCTGGCGATCTACGCCTGGGCGCAAAACGGCCCGTGGCTCGGCTGGGTGATCTCCAGCGCGGTGCTGCTGGTGCTGGCCGACTATCTTCCGCGTGCCCTGGCCACTCGCCACCCGCAAACCATCCTTGGCTTCGGCAATACCTTGCTGAGCGTGCCGCTGAAAATCCTTTATCCGCTGGCCTGGCTGCTCAACGGTGTCAGCCTGTTGCTGCTGCGCCCGTTCACCCGCAAGCCCGGGCTGGTCAAGAAGAGCGACGAGCCGCAGCCGGACCAGGACGACGAGCCGGAAGCCGAAATCCCCAACACCCGCGCGCCGGGCATGCCGGGCATCCACGCCCTGGACAACATCACCGTCAACGACATCCTGGTGCCCCGCAGCGAAGTGGACGGCATCAACCTGGATGACCCGGTAGAGGAAATCATCGAGCAACTGCGGGTTTCCACCCGAACCCGGCTGCCGGTGTTCCACAGCGATATCAACCAGGTCGAGGCGGTGCTCAACACGCGGCAGATCCGCCACCTGCTGCCGGACGCCAGCCTGACCAAGGAAGCGCTGCTGGAGGCCTGCCACGAGCCCTACTTCGTTCCGGAAAGCACACCGCTGCAACTGCAATTGCTGAACTTCCACAAGCAACAGCGCCGCCTGGGCATGGTGGTGGACGAATACGGCGAAGTGCTGGGCATTGTGACCCTGGAAGACATTCTTGAAGAAATCGTCGGTGAGTTCGAAAACGAGCAGCACCTCGACAACCCGCACATCCAGCCCCAACTGGATGGCCGCTACGTGATCGACGGCGCCGCCTCGATCCGTGACTTGAACAAAACCCTCGGCTGGCACCTGCCCAGCGACGGCCCCAAGACCCTCAACGGCCTGGTGACCGAAGCACTGGAGACCATTCCGGATTGCGCCGTGTGCCTGAAAATCGGCCGCTATCGCCTGGAAATCCTCGAGACCGAGGACAACCGCGTCGCCAAGGTGCTGATCTGGCACACCAGCACGGTGCCGGTCGCCGCTTAAGCCCCTTGTTGGATCCGCAAACCCCTTCCTATAATCGGGCGGCTTACCCAAGCCCCGCCCGACCGCGTGCTACCCGCACTGAGCGCGTCCAGGCACCGCTTTACCGTGTCTGACCGGTGTTTGCTCCCATCCCGAGCCGCCCCGCGCACAACCCTGATCCATGGGTGTTCGACCAATAATAATCCGCGTCCAAACGCGCAATGACCGTCAGGGATACCTCAATGAGCACCACCTATAACGAGACGGCGACCGCCGCCCCGACCAACTCGACGGCCCGGGTCGCCACCGCGAGCATCATCGGCACCGCCATCGAGTTCTACGACTTCTATATCTACGCAACTGCCGCCGCGCTGGTGATCGGCCCGGTGTTCTTCCCGCAAACCTCCGGCACGGCGCAGATGCTCGCCTCGTTCCTGACCTTCGGTATCGCGTTTATCGCGCGGCCACTGGGCTCGGCGCTGTTCGGCCACTTTGGTGACCGGATTGGCCGCAAGTCGACACTGGTGGCTTCCCTGCTGCTGATGGGCGTGTGCACCACGCTGATCGGCTTGCTGCCCGGATATGACAGCATCGGCGCCTGGGCACCGATCCTGCTCTGCGTACTGCGCTTCGGCCAGGGCCTCGGGCTTGGCGGCGAATGGGGCGGCGCGGCGTTGCTGGCCACCGAGAACGCCCCGAAGGGCAAACGCGCCTGGTTCGGCATGTTCCCGCAACTGGGCCCGTCGATTGGCTTTCTGGCGGCCAACGGGCTGTTCCTGATCCTGGCCATGAGCCTGAGCGACGAGCAGTTCCGCAGCTGGGGCTGGCGCATTCCGTTCATTCTCAGCGCGGCGCTGGTGATGGTGGGGCTGTATGCGCGGCTCAAACTGCATGAAACGCCGGTGTTCGCGAACGCCGTGGCCAAGGAAGCGCCGGTGAAGGTGCCGCTGGTGGAACTGTTCAGCCAGCATTGGCTGCCGGTCCTGCTGGGTGCGGCCTCGATGGTGGTGTGTTATGCGCTGTTCTATATCACCACCGCGTTTTCCCTGAGCTATGGCGTGTCTACGCTGGGCTACAGCCGTGAAACGTTCCTGGGTTTGCTGTGCTTCGCGGTGCTGTTCATGGGCGCGGCAACGCCGCTGGCGGCGTGGGCCAGCGACCGTTACGGGCGTAAGCCGGTGCTGATTGTCGGTGCGATCCTGACCATCCTTTCCGGCTTCACCATGGAGCCGTTGCTGACCCACGGTTCAACCTGGGCCGTGGCACTGTTCCTGGCGCTGGAGCTGTTCCTGATGGGCGTGACGTTTGCCCCGATGGGCGCGATGTTGCCGGAACTGTTCCCGACCCGCGTGCGTTATACCGGTGCTTCGGCGGCGTATAACCTGGGTGGGATCGTGGGTGCGTCGGCGGCACCGTTCTTCGCGACCAAGCTGGTGGCGATGGGCGGTTTGAGTTATGTCGGCGGGTATGTGTCGGCGGCAGCGGTGATCAGCTTGATTGCTGTGTTGTGCCTGAAAGAGACGCGCCATAACGATTTGAACAAGGTCGCCTGATGATGATCATTCCCACGCTCTGCGTGGGAATGCATCCGGTGACGCTCTGCGTCACGCCCTTAAGAGCGGACGCGGAGCGTCCAGCGCGGCATTCCCACGCGGAGCGTGGGAACGATCGGCGGGGGGGTTACAGCTCTACAACAACAGCCTTCGAAGCACGAGTGGCTTTAGCCCGCGCTGCCTCAATCGACTCATCCCGCGCCAGCGCCACGCCCATACGGCGCTGGCCATTCACTTCCGGCTTGCCGAACAGACGCAACGCCGTATCCGGCTCGCTCAAGGCTGCACCCAGGTTGGAAAACGCCGTCTGGGTCGACTTGCCTTCCACCAGGATCACTGCCGAAGCCGAAGGCCCGAACTGACGGATCAACGGGATCGGCAGGCCGAGAATTGCCCGCGCATGCAGGGCGAACTGCGACAAGTCCTGGGAAATCAGGGTCACCAGGCCAGTGTCATGGGGGCGCGGCGACACTTCGCTGAACCACACCTGATCGCCTTTGATAAACAGCTCGACGCCAAACAGACCACGACCACCCAACGCTTCGGTTACCGCCTTGGCAACGCGCTCGGATTCCGCCAGTGCAATCGGGCTCATGGCCTGTGGCTGCCAGGATTCCTGGTAATCGCCCTTCTCCTGACGGTGACCGACAGGCGCGCAGAAGGTAGTGCCGCCAATGTGGCGCACGGTCAGCAGGGTGATTTCGTAGTCGAAGTCGATAAAGCCTTCGATGATCACGCGGCCCTTGCCGGCACGCCCGCCTTCCTGGGCGTAATCCCAGGCTTTCTGCACGTCATCGACACTGCGCAGCAGGCTCTGGCCCTTGCCCGACGAACTCATCACCGGCTTGACCACACACGGGAAGCCCAGGTCGGTGACGGCTTTGCTGTAGTCCTCGAAGGTGTCGGCGAAGTGGTACGGCGAGGTCGGCAGGTCCAGCTCTTCGGCGGCCAGGCGACGGATGCCTTCGCGGTTCATGGTCAGCAACGTCGCGCGGGCGGTCGGGATCACGGTGAAGCCTTCGGCTTCCAGCTCCACGAGGGTGGCGGTGGCGATCGCTTCGATTTCCGGCACGATGAAGTGCGGCTTTTCGGCTTCGATCACGGCACGCAGGGCGGCGCCATCGAGCATGTTGATCACGTGGCTGCGGTGGGCAACCTGCATGGCCGGTGCGTTGGCGTAGCGATCCACGGCAATCACTTCAACGCCCAGGCGTTGCAGTTCGATTACCACTTCCTTGCCCAGCTCACCGCAGCCACACAGCATTACGCGGGTCGCGGTTGGCGACAATGGAGTTCCGATTCGGGTCATCTCAGGTCCTCAGGGGAGCGGATCGTGGGGAGAAAGGCCGGCATTTTACATGAACTGTAAAGATTGGCTTCAGTTGGCGACGCGCTGCCGGCGCAAACGCCAGGCCATGGCCAGCCACACCACGGTAACGCCGGCGAATTTCGACACCAGGGCAGTGCCGGCGACCGCGGGCGTCAAGGCGCCGATCAGGCCGAAAAAGATGAAGGTATCGAGGGGGATACTCAGCGCCGAACTTATCCACAGGCGGTCGTGGAGTGGGCGCTTGGTGATGCTGAACACCAGCCAGTCAATGCATTCGGACACCGCGAACGCCGTGGCGCTGGCCAGGGCGATGGACGGATCGGAGGTGATATAGGACAGCACCAGCGCCGCCAGCATGGCGATGATCGCGCCATGGCCGAAACGGGTTTGCACCATGTCCCGCAGGACAAATACCAAACCGCCCCAGGCGGACCAGATCACATCCAGGTGCGGAGCGGTGGAAAAGGCAAAGTTGATCAGCACGACGCTGCTGATGTAGGCAATCAGGAAGAACATGGGGCGAGGGACCTGTGAACAAGGGGCACAGGGTACTTCACATTTGGAAATATGTCGTCTGGGCGGGCCCTTTCGCGAGCAAGCCCGCTCCCACATTTTGAACGCATTCCTCCAAGATAAACGCAATCAAATGTGGGAGCGGGCTTGCTCGCGAAAGCCGTCTATCAGGCGCCGGACTTCCCCGGAATCATCCACACCAGCCCACTCGCCTTCGCCCGCTCATGGCACAACCCCAACACCACCCGGCGCTCGGTATTGTCCATGCGACTCCAGCGGGTGATTTCATCCACCGTGCGCTGGCATCCCGTGCAGATATCATCGTCATCCAGCGCACAAATGCTCACGCACGGCGAGGCGACGGGTCGTTCTACCGGGTTCATTCTTCCTGCTCAACCAGATCACGGGCATACCGCTGGGCGTTATGCACATAGTGCGCAGCGCTGGCCTCGAGCATTTTCTTCTGCACGTCGGTCAGTTCCCGCACCACCTTGCCCGGCGAGCCCATCACCAACGAACCATCGGGAATTTCCTTGCCCTCGCCGATCAGCGAATTGGCGCCGATGATGCAGTGCTTGCCGATCTTCGCCCCGTTAAGAATCACCGCATTGATGCCAATCAGGCTGTAATCGTCGACGGTGCAGCCATGCAACATGGCGTTATGGCCGATGGTCACGCCGGTGCCGAGGGTCAGCGGGTAACCCATGTCGGTGTGCATCACGCTGCCGTCCTGCACGTTGCTGTTCTTGCCGATCAGGATCAGCTCGTTGTCGCCGCGCAACACCGCGTTGAACCAGACGTTGGCGCCCTCCTCCAGTTTGACCTTGCCCACCAGCGTGGCATTGGGGGCCACCCAGCTGTTGGGATGGGTTTCGACTCGGGCGTCGCCCAGGCGGTATTTCATAGGTGGATCCTCACGGCAGGAACGATGGCCATCTGGCTCTTAGGTATTGATGAAGCTTTTCGGCGGTCGATGCAGGCTGATGTCGGCATCGTCATAGAGCAGATTGATCAGCTCGACGATCATGATCGCCGTCAGGCCCCAGATCTTGTATTCGCCAAACCGGTAACTGGGCACGTACCAACTGCGGCCCTGGTAATCGATACGGTGGGTATGTTCGCGCGGGTCCTGGCGAAAAAACTCCAGGGGCACGCTGAAAACCGCGGCGATCTCGGCGTCATTGGCCAGGTATTCGACGTAATCGGGGATAACGCCTACATAAGGCGTGACACGGATACCGTGCAGGGAAATCAGCGGGCTCAACGGCCCGATGACTTCCACCAGGCCCGGCGGCAGGCCGATCTCTTCTTCGGCTTCGCGCAGCGCGGTGAAGATCAGGTCCGGGTCTTCCGGGTCCCGCCGCCCGCCAGGGAACGCCACTTCGCCGCCATGGGTGGATAACCCGCTGGCGCGCAAGGTCAGGATCAGCTCGGGTTCGTCACTGCGGGTGATCGGCACCAGTACCGCCGCTTCCGGGAAACGACCGTCGGTCTCCAGCGTGTGGGGCGTATGATTGCTTACCCGGCGAAGTAGCTCGTCCAGCATGAGTCATCTCGGTCTGTTGGCTACCTTGCATCATGCACCAAACCTTGCGCACGCCCAACCCCAAAACCCTGGCCATGTCGCTAAACGACAACTTGCAGCCCATACCCGGTCACGCCAAGATAGGCGCACTCTCCAGGAACCCCAGCATGAACTTCTGCAGCCAGTGCGGTAAACCGGTCACCCAGCGCATTCCCGAAGGCGACGCACGCTTGCGTTATGTCTGCGATCACTGTCAGACCATTCACTACCAGAACCCCAATATCGTCGCGGGCACCGTACCGGTGTGGGGCGACCAGGTGCTGCTGTGCCGGCGCGCCATCGAGCCGCGCCTGGGTTTCTGGACCTTGCCCGCCGGCTTTATGGAGAACGGCGAGACCGTCGAGCAGGCCGCGATGCGCGAAACCCTGGAAGAAGCCTGCGCCCGGGTGCGCAACCTGAGCATCTACACCCTGATCGACGTGCCGCACATCAGCCAGGTGCACATCTTCTACCGGGCCGAACTGATCGACCTGGATTTTGCCGCCGGTCCCGAAAGCCTTGAAGTGCGCTTATTCGATGAAGCCGACATCCCTTGGTCCGAGCTGGCTTTCCGCACGGTCGGGCGTACCTTAGAATGCTTTTTTGCTGACCGCCGGCAACAGTCGTATCCGGTGCGCAGCGAATCGGTGCCGCCGCTGACCCAGTTGGCCAAATAACAATCCAGGCGGCACGTAGTCTTTTCAGGGGATACCGTTTCAATGCGTTGGTTGCTTGCTCTGATCTGCCTGTCGTTTGCCACGCTGTCGCCAGCCTCCACCCAAGTGATCCTGGGGGGCAAACCCGTCGAGAAAATCCTGGTGCTCAAGTCTGCCCATCAGTTGCAACTGATCAATGACGGCAAGCCCCTCAGGACCTACCGCATTTCCCTGGGCAAGAACCCCAAGGGCACCAAGCTGATGGAAGGCGACCGCCGCACCCCGGAAGGTTTCTACTGGATCGACTGGCGCAAGACCAGCGACCGCTTCAACCTGGCCATGCACATCTCCTACCCCAATATCAGCGATTCCGCGCGCGCCCGCCGCGAAGGGGTCAAGCCCGGCAGCATGATCATGATCCACGGCACCCCCGACGCCGAGGACTACCCCGAAGAGCTGTTCCACACCCTGGACTGGACTGACGGCTGCATCGGCATGCGCAATGTCGACATGCGCGAAGTCTGGAACCTGGTGAAAGACGGCACGATGATCGAGATTCGTCCGTAATTTCCTGCCGCTCGTAAAATAATTCGAAAAAAAATCCCGCCCCACACGGCGCTTGCCGGTGAATACCAGTTCACCCCGGCAAGCTGCGTGCTTCTGCCCGACACAAAGACCTCTCTAATACCACTTGAACTGGCGCACTATTAAGGCGCCCGCAAACGCTCGCCTGCACTGTTTTCGCTGCATTGACATGGTATTTAAGTGGTATTAGCTTGCGATCACTACCGGGCGACAACACTCCAATAACCGCATCGGAAACCGACACGATGAACCCCATCCTGGCCCTGCGCCCCGACGATAAACAATCGACGCCGCTGTACCTGCAACTGGCCCGCAACCTCGAAGCCGCGATTCATGCCGGCCAGTGGAAATCCGAGCAGGCTTTGCCGTCGGAACGTGCCCTCAGCGAGCAACTGAGCATTTCCCGGGTGACCGCCCGCAAGGCGCTGGAAGTGCTGTTCGAACAAGGTCTGATCCGTCGCAGCCAAGGCTCCGGAACCTTCATCACGCCACGCCTGGAACAACCGCTGTCGCGCCTCTCGGGCTTCAGCGAAATGCTCCGGCTCAAGGGCTTTGTGCCGACTTCCCAGTGGCTCGAGCGCGACATCACCCCGCCGACCCATGAAGAATTGATTCGCCTGGGCCTGTCACCCAGCGACAAAGTCGCGCGGCTCAAGCGTTTGCGTAAGGCCGACGACACGGTGATGGCGATTGAAATGACCGCCATGCCCGCCTCCGTCCTCCCCCACCCGCAGGCCATCGGCAACTCGCTCTACGAATACCTGGAAAGCATCGGCAAGCCCATCGTGCGCGCCCTGCAACACATCCAGGCGATCAACGCCTCGGATGAGTTCGCAGCCCTGGTGGGCATCGCCCCCGGCACCGCCATGCTGCTGATGACCCGGGTGGGCTACACCGCCGACAACACCCCGATTGAAATCACCGACACCTACTGCCGCAACGACTACTACGACTTCGTCGCAGAACTGCGCCGCCACGACTATTCCGCTGAACTGCGAATTTAGAGAACTGCCCATGTCCGAAGACAATATCCTCACGCCACACGGCTGGATTCGCGGCCGCCTGGTGCACCAGCACGGCAAGGTCACTGCCGTAGAAGGCAGCCCGTGCAACCCGGCTGACAACGACCTGCCGTACCTGCTGCCAGGCTTTATCGACCTGCACGTGCACGGCGGTGGCGGCAAAGACATCATGGAAGGCACCGACGCCTTCCACACCATCACCCGCACCCACGTGCGGTTTGGCACCACCTCGCTGCTGGCCACCACCATGACCGCGCCGGTGGATGAGATTTCCCGCGTGCTCGGCGAAATCGGCACCTATTGCGAAAGCCGCCCGACCGGCACCGCTCGTGTCCTGGGCGTGCACCTGGAAGGTCCCTACATCAATCCGGGAAAACTCGGCGCACAACCGAACTTCGCCCACACCGCCTTGATGGCCGAAGTCGAAGAATACCTGCGCCTGGCGCCGATCCGGGTGATCACCATTGCCCCGGAAATCGCCGGCCATGACGGCCTGATCCGAGCCCTCAGCGAACGCGGCGTGCGCATGCAGATCGGCCACACCCTGGGCAGCTACGAAGAAGGCGTCGCCGCCCTCGCCGCCGGGGCCACCAGCTTTACCCACTTGTACAACGCCATGAGCCCGCTGCATCACCGCGAGCCCGGCATCGTCGGCGCGGCCCTGGCCCACGCCAAATACGCCGAGTTGATTCCCGACCTGCTGCACGTGCACCCAGGTGCCATGCGCGTGGCGCTGCGCTCGATCCCGTGCCTGTACT
Source organism: Pseudomonas sp. IPO3774 (assembly GCF_013386835.1). Taxonomy (NCBI): domain Bacteria; kingdom Pseudomonadati; phylum Pseudomonadota; class Gammaproteobacteria; order Pseudomonadales; family Pseudomonadaceae; genus Pseudomonas; species Pseudomonas sp. IPO3774. The sequence goes on along the minus strand of NZ_JACAQY010000052.1, from coordinate 134,221 downwards.
GCGTCACCGATTCCACCGCCGCTGCCGGCATGCCCGACGGCGAATACAAGCTGGGCAGCCACACCGTGACCAAGTGCCTGGGCGGCGTCCGCCTGGCCGATGGAACGCTGGCCGGCAGCACCCTGACCATGGACCAGGCGCTGCGCAACCTGGTGAAGATCGGCCTGCCGATCAGCGAAGCCTCACAACGCCTGTCGCAATTTCCTGCGGACTACCTGGGCCTCGAAGAACGCGGTCGCCTGCAACCCGGCAGCTTTGCCGACTGCGTGCGCCTGGACCGCTCCCTGCACCTCACCGACGTAATGGTCGAAGGAGAAACCATTGACTTCAAAAATGCTTGAAGAGGCCCTGGCCTCCTGTGAGGCCGTCGAGGCTCAACTGCAACGCCTGGACCCGCTGCTGGTGGAAGTCGCCGGCCGCCTGCGTCGCCAGCCACCGCAAGTGGCGATGACCATCGCCCGTGGCAGCTCGGACCACGCCGCCAGTTACTTCGCCTACCTGACCATGCAACACCTGGGGATTCCGGTGGCGTCGCTGCCGATGTCGGTGGTGACCATGCTGCAATCGCCGCTCAAGGTCAGCGGGCAAGTGGCGTTCGGTTTCTCCCAGTCGGGACAGAGCCCGGACCTGGTCAACAGCCTGCGCCTGTTGCGCAAGCGCGGCGCCTTGAGCATCTCGATGGTCAACGCCGAAGACTCGCCACTGGAAGCCGCCTGCGAATTCCATGTGCCGCTGTGCGCCGGGCCGGAACGCAGCGTCGCCGCCACCAAAAGCTTTATCGCCACCCTGAGCGCCAGCGCCCAATTGATCGGCCACTGGAATCAGGAAGACGAGTTGCTGCAAGCCTGTAAGGCACTGCCCGAAGGTTTGCGTGAAGCCGCCAGGCAAGACTGGAGCCTGGCCATCGACGCCCTGCGCGACTGCCAGCAACTGATGGTGATCGGCCGTGGCGCCGGTTTTGCCATCGCCCAGGAAGCCGCGCTCAAGCTCAAGGAAACCTCGGCGATCCAGGCCGAAGCCTTCAGCAGCGCCGAAGTGCGCCATGGCCCGATGGCCCTGATCGATGACAACTACCCGCTGCTGGTCTTCGCCCCACGCGGCGCCGAACAAGCCGGCCTGCTGAGCCTGGCCGCCGATATGCGCCAGCGCGGTGCCCGCGTGCTGCTGGCCGCCCCCGATGACATCGCCGAGCGCGACCTGACTCTGAGCCGCGCCGAACACCCGGCCCTGGACCCGATCCTGGCGATCCAGAGTTTCTACGTGATGGCCGCCGGTTTGGCAGAGGCCCGGGGCATGGACCCGGACCAACCGCGTCACTTGAGCAAAGTGACCCGCACCCACTGAGTTGATTGCAGCGTTTTCCTGATGAGTACCGTGCCCATGTCCCACAATAATAAAGACCTCACCCTCAGCGCTCCCCTCAGTGGGCCGGTGCTGACCCTGGGCGACGTTCCCGACGAAGTGTTCGCCAGTGGCGCCATGGGCGACGGCATTGCCATCGACCCGCTCAACGATTGCCTGCACGCGCCGTGTGATGGCGTGATCATCCACGTCGCCCGCACCGGGCATGCGCTGACCATTCGCGCCGATAACGGCGCTGAATTGCTGATGCACGTGGGCATCGACACGGTGGAATTGAATGGCGAAGGCTTTGCGCTGCTGGTCAAGCAAGGTGCGCGCGTCAGCAAGGGCCAGGCACTGGTGCAGTTTGATCTGGACCTGATTGCGCGCCAGTGCAAAAGCCTGGTCAGCCTGATCATCCTGACCAACAGCGAGCTGTTTGAGCTACGGCCGATCACCTTGAAAACAGTGAAGGTCGGCGAGCCGCTGCTGCATGTGGTTGCACGGTTGGCCGGTGCAGCGAAAGTGATTGATGAGTCGGTCACCGAAGCCAGCGCGACTATTCGCATCACCCATCGTGGCGGCCTGCATGCGCGCCCCGCTGCCTTGATCCGCAAGACTGCACAGGCATTCAGCAGCCAGTCGCAGCTGCATTTCGCTGGCAAGTCGGCTTCGTGCGACAGCCTGATCGGCTTGATGGGCCTGGGGATTGGTGAGCAGGACGAGGTGCAGGTCACCTGTCGTGGCAAGGATTGTGAAGCGGCGCTGCAAGCACTGATCGCTGCGCTGTCGGTGGAAGTTGGCGAAGCGCATCACGCTCCAGTGGCCGTCGCCCCACGCCGCGCGAATACCGAAGCCGGAGTACTGCAAGGCGTGTGTGCCGCGCCGGGGTTGGTCTGCGGCCCGTTGTTCCGCCTGAACGGAATCGAGCTGCCGGTGGACCCGGGCAACAACGTGCCGGATGAACAATTGCAGCACCTGGACAGCGCCCTGGAACAGGTGCGTGGCGAAATCCGCCACACCCTGGACCAGGCCCGTCAGCGCAAGGATGTGGAGGAAGAAGAGATCTTCGCCGCCCACCTGGCCCTGCTGGAAGACCCTACGTTGCTGGAGGCCGCCACCGCCGCCATCGAACAGGGCAGCGCCGCCACTCACGCCTGGCGTGATGCGATCCAGGCCCAATGCGCGGTGCTGCTCGCCCTAGGCAAACCGCTGTTCGCCGAACGCGCCAACGACCTGCGCGACTTGCAGCAACGCGTGCTGCGGGCGTTGCTGGGCGAGGCCTGGAATTTTGATTTGCCGGCCGGCGCTATCGTCTCGGCCCATGAGCTGACCCCATCGGATCTGCTGCAACTGAGCAATCAACACGCCGCCGGTATCTGCATGGCCGAAGGCGGCGCGACGTCTCATGTGGCGATTCTGGCGCGGGGTAAAGGCTTGCCGTGCGTGGTTGCACTGGGCACTGAATTGCTTGATGTGCCCCAAGGCCAGCGTGTGGTGCTGGATGCCGCCAACGGCCGCCTGGAGCTGACGCCGGATGATGCGCGCCACGCCCAGGTTCACCAGTTGCGCGATGCACAGAAACTGCGGCGCCAACAGCAGCACGCGCAGGCTCAAGGCACCGCCAGCACTCAGGATGGCGTGCGTATTGAAGTGGCCGCGAATGTCGCCTCCAGCGCCGAAGCCCAACTGGCCTTCGAGAATGGCGCCGATGGCGTCGGCCTGCTGCGCACAGAATTTCTCTTCGTCGACCGCCGCACCGCGCCCGACGAGCAAGAGCAGCGCCAGGCCTACCAAGCCGTACTGGATGCCATGGGCGACAAATCCGTGATCATCCGCACCATCGACGTCGGCGGCGACAAGCAACTCGACTACCTGCCGCTGCCGTTCGAGACCAACCCGGTGCTGGGCCTGCGGGGCATTCGCATGGCCCAGGTACGCCCGGAACTGCTGGACCAGCAACTGCGTGCCCTTCTCCAGGTCAGCCCGCTGGAACGTTGCCGCATCCTGCTGCCAATGGTCAGCGAAGTCGACGAACTGCTGCACATTCGCCAGCGCCTCGATGAACTGTGCGCCGAGCTGGAACTGACCCAACGCCCGGAACTGGGGGTGATGATCGAAGTGCCCGCGGCGGCGCTGATGGCCGAACAACTGGCCGAGCACGCGGACTTTCTGTCCATCGGCACCAATGACCTGTCCCAGTACACCCTCGCCATGGACCGCGACCACGCCGGCCTCGCCGCCCGGGTCGATGCCATGCACCCGGCGCTGCTGCGGCTGATCGCCCAGACGTGCATCGGCGCGGCCAAGCATGGGCGCTGGGTCGGTGTGTGCGGGGCGCTGGCGTCCGACCCGCTGGCCACGCCGGTGCTGATCGGTCTGGGCATCAGCGAGCTGTCCGTCAGCCCGCCGCAGATCGGAGAAATCAAGGACCGTGTCCGTCACCTGGACGCAGCCCAATGCCGGCAACTGAGCCAAAGCCTGCTTAACCTGAGCAGCGCCAAAGCCGTTCGCCAAGCCTGTCAACACCACTGGCCGCTGAGCTGAAAACAACAAGAATAGGGAGACACGCCGTGTACCAATATTTTATCGAAGGGCTGCAACGCCTGGGCCGTGCGCTGATGCTGCCGATCGCGATTCTGCCGATCGCCGGCCTCCTGCTGCGACTGGGCGACACTGACCTGCTGAACATCGCGGTGATGCACGACGCCGGGCAGGCGATCTTCGCCAACCTGGCGCTGATCTTCGCCATCGGCATTGCCGTGGGTTTTGCCCGCGACAACAACGGCACGGCGGGCCTGGCAGGCGCCATCGGTTACCTGGTGATGGTCTCCACCCTCAAGGTGATGGACGCCAGCATCAACATGGGCATGCTCGCGGGCATCGCCAGCGGCTTGATGGCCGGTGCCCTGTATAACCGCTTCAAGGACATCAAGCTGCCGGAGTACCTCGCATTCTTTGGTGGGCGACGGTTTGTGCCGATCGTCACCGGGTTCTCCGCAGTGGCGCTGGGGGTGATCTTTGGTTTGATCTGGCCACCCGTGCAGCAAGGCATCAACAGCTTCGGCGTGTTGCTGATGGAAAGCGGCAGTTTTGGTGCGTTCGTGTTTGGCGTGTTCAACCGCCTGCTGATCGTCACCGGCTTGCACCATATCCTCAACAACATGGCGTGGTTTGTCTTCGGCACCTTCACCGACCCGACGACCGGCGCGGTAGTGACCGGCGACCTGACTCGCTATTTTGCCGGCGACCCGAAAGGTGGGCAGTTCATGACCGGCATGTTCCCGGTAATGCTGTTCGGCCTGCCGGCGGCGTGCCTGGCGATGTACCGCAATGCACTGCCGGAGCGGCGCAAGATCATGGGCGGGATTTTCCTGTCGATGGCGCTGACCTCGTTCCTGACCGGGGTCACCGAGCCGATCGAATTCGCCTTCATGTTCCTCGCGCCGTTCCTGTACCTGGTGCATGCGCTGCTGACCGGGTTGTCGATGGCGATCACCAACATGCTCAACATTCACCTGGGCTTTACCTTCTCCGGTGGGTTTATCGACATGGTGCTGGGTTGGGGTAAATCCACCAACGGCTGGTTGGTATTCCCGGTTGGGCTGGCGTATGCGGTGATCTACTACAGCGTGTTCAACTACTGCATCCGTCGCTTCAATTTGAAGACGCCCGGGCGTGAGGATATTCAGGTCGCGCAGGCCGAGGCCATGACCGATAACCAACGGGCCGGGGCTTACATTCGCGCGCTGGGTGGTGCGGAGAATCTGCTGAGTGTGGGTGCTTGCACGACGCGTCTGCGGCTGGACATGGTGGACCGCAACAAGGCGGTGGATGCCGAGTTGAAGGCGCTGGGTGCGATGGCCGTGGTTCGACCGGGTAATGGCGGGAGTTTGCAGGTGGTGGTCGGGCCGATGGCGGACAGCATTGCCGATGAGATTCGGTTGGCGATGCCTTCGTATGTTGGAGTCACTCCGGTCGCTGCTGCACCGGTTGAGAAGAGCACGCCGGTGAACGTGCATGAGGCCGAGAAATGGCTGAATGCGCTGGGCGGTCGGGCCAATGTTTTGCAATTGGATGCGGTGGCGATGACGCGGCTGCGGGTGGAGTTGGGGGATGGTTCGGTGTTGTCGGAATCTCAACTGACGACGCTGGGTTGCCAGGGTGTGAGCCAGCTTGAGAGTGGGGTTTGGCACTTGCTGATTGGTGACAAGGCTTCGGGGTTGGGTGAGGCGTTGGAGCGGTTGGTCAGTGGCCGTGAGGTTGGGGTAAAAGCCTGAATCTTTGCTGAGCATCAGGGCCTCTTCGCGAGCAAGCCCGCTCCCACATTTTGATCGGTGCCCGTCATGGCAACGCGGTCAAATGTGGGAGCGGGCTCGCTCGCGAATGGCCGTGACAGGCAACAAAAAACCCGCTGACCAAACTGGCCCAGCGGGTTTCTTGTTTTTCAACCAGCGAATCAAAAATCCGCCAACTGCCACACCTCATACGCCGGTGCCTCATACGGATGGCTCAGTTTCAACGCAGCCACCACAGCCACGATCAACTCATCTGCCACCACCAGCTCAACCTTCCATTCTTCAACCACTTCAACCTGCCCCACCTGCCCGATAAACGGCTGGCTGCCGTCCATCGCGCGGAATTGGCCCTGGCCCAGTACCTGCCAGGCGCAGCTGTCGTAGTTGCCGATGCGCCCGCCGCCGGCTGCGAAGACGGCGGTTTTCACCGTCTCCACGTGGCTGTCGGGCACAAAGAAGCTGAGCTTGTACACCGCCTTAGTTCACCCAGACGCGAGCGTTACGGAACATGCGCATCCACGCGCCGTCTTCGTTCCACTCTTCCGGGCGCCACGAGTTCTGCACGGCGCGGAACACACGCTCCGGGTGCGGCATCATGATGGTGACGCGACCGTCGCGGCTGGTCAGCCCGGTGATCCCGCGCGGCGAGCCGTTCGGGTTGGCCGGGTAGCCTTCGGTGACCTTGCCGTGGTTGTCGACAAAACGCAGGGCCACAGTACCGGACAGGTCGGCTTCCAGCAGTGCTTCTTCGCTGGCGAATTCCGCATGGCCTTCACCGTGGGCGATGGCGATTGGCATGCGCGAACCGGCCATGCCCTGCAGGAAGATCGAGTTGGATTCCTGTACCTGGACCATCGCAACACGGGCTTCGAACTGCTCGGAGCGGTTACGCACAAAGTGCGGCCAGAACTCGCTGCCCGGGATCAGTTCGCTGAGGTTGGACATCATCTGGCAACCGTTGCACACACCCAGGGTGAAGCTGTCATTACGCTCGAAGAAGCCCTGGAACGCGTCACGGGCACGGCTGTTGAACAGGGCCGACTTGGCCCAGCCTTCACCGGCACCCAGTACGTCGCCGTAGGAGAAACCACCGCAGGCAACCAGGCCTTTGAACTCATTGAGGTCGACGCGACCGGCGAGGATGTCGCTCATGTGCACGTCGATCGCATTGAAGCCGGCACGGTCGAACGCTGCCGCCATTTCCACCTGGCCGTTGACGCCCTGCTCACGCAGTACGGCAACTTGTGGGCGGATGCCTTTCTTGATGTAAGGCGCGGCGATGTCCTGGTTGACGTCGAAGCTGAGCTTGGTGCTCAGGCCCGGATTGTCTTCTTCCAGGATCACGTCGAATTCCTGCTCGGCGCAGTCGGCGTTGTCACGCAGGCGCTGGATCTGGTAGCTGGTCTCGGCCCACTGGCGTTGCAGCAGGCGACGCTGGCCTTCAAACACGGTTTCGCCGTTGAAGACGATGTTGATTTCACCGTTGTTGATCGGCTGGCCAATCACGGCCACGCAGTCGCCCAGGCCAGCGGCGCTGAACTGTGCGAGTACGTCCGGGGTTGCGTCCTGGCGAACCTGGATCACGGCGCCCAGCTCTTCGTTGAACAGGATTGCTGCGATGTCAGCGGAAGTTTCTGCCAGGCCATCGAGGTTCAGGCTCAGGCCGCAGTGACCGGCGAAGGCCATTTCCACGGCGCTGGTCAGCAAACCACCGTCGGAACGGTCGTGGTAAGCCAGCAGGTGGCCGTCGGCGTTCAGGCCCTGGATCACGGCGAAGAAAGCTTTCAGGTCTTCGGCGTCGTCGACGTCCGGGGCCTGCTTGCCGAGCTTGCCGTGCACCTGGGCAAGGATCGAGGCACCCATGCGGTTCTGACCGCGACCGAGGTCGATCAGGATCAGGTCGGTGGTGCCCTTGTCCATGCGCAGTTGCGGGGTCAGGGTCTGGCGAATGTCGGTGACTGGCGCAAAGCCGGTAACGATCAGCGACAGCGGCGAGGTGACGCTCTTGTCCACGCCTTCATCGTTCCAGCGGGTGGCCATGGACATGGAGTCCTTGCCCACCGGAATGGTGATGCCCAGCTCAGGGCACAGCTCCATGCCGACCGCTTTCACGGTGTCGTACAGGCGCGCATCTTCACCCGGGTGACCGGCAGCGGACATCCAGTTGGCCGACAGCTTGATGTCGGAGATCTTGGCGATACGCGAAGCCGCGATGTTGGTCAGGGTTTCGCCGATGGCCATGCGGCCCGACGCCGGGGCGTCCAGCAGCGCCAGCGGAGTCCGCTCGCCCATGGCCATGGCTTCACCGGTGTACACGTCGAAGCTGGTAGCGGTGACGGCAACGTCAGCCACCGGGACCTGCCACGGGCCGACCATTTGATCACGGGCAACCAGACCGGTGATGGTGCGGTCGCCGATGGTGATCAGGAAGCTTTTGCTGGCAACGGCCGGGTGGTGCAGGACGCGCTCCACGCAGTCGGCGATGGCCAGGGTCGACGGGTCGAAATCGTCGCCCAGTTCGTTTTCACGCACGGCCGAACGGTGCATGCGCGGGGCTTTGCCCAGCAGCACTTCCAGCGGCATGTCCACCGGGCTGTTGCCGAAGTGGCTGTCGGTGACCGTCAGTTGCGGCTCGGCAGTGGCTTCGCCGACTACCGCAAACGGGCAGCGCTCGCGCTCGCAAATCGCCTGGAAGCGTTCGAAGTCTGCAGGACCTACCGCCAACACGTAGCGTTCCTGGGATTCGTTGCTCCAGATTTCGTGCGGGGCCATGCCCGGCTCGTCGTTTGGAATGTTGCGCAGTTCGAAACGGCCGCCACGGTCGCCATCGTTGACCAGTTCCGGGAAGGCGTTGGACAAGCCACCTGCGCCGACGTCGTGGATGAAGCTGATGGGGTTTTTGTCACCCAGTTGCCAGCAACGGTCGATGACTTCCTGGCAACGGCGTTCCATCTCAGGGTTTTCACGCTGTACGGAAGCGAAGTCCAGGTCGGCCGAGCTGGTGCCGGTGGCCATGGAGGAAGCGGCGCCGCCACCCAGGCCGATCAGCATCGCCGGGCCACCGAGGACGATCAGCTTGGAGCCGACCAGAATCTCGCCTTTCTGTACGTGTTCGGCGCGGATGTTGCCCATGCCGCCGGCCAACATGATTGGCTTGTGGTAACCGCGCACTTCATCGCCACGCGGGGTGGTGATGGATTGCTCGAAAGTACGGAAGTAACCGGTCAGGGCCGGACGCCCGAATTCGTTGTTGAACGCGGCGCCGCCCAGCGGGCCTTCGATCATGATGTCCAGCGCGGTGACGATGCGCTCAGGCTTGCCGTACGGCACTTCCCACGGCTGTTCGAAGCCCGGGATCTGCAGGTTGGACACGGTGAAGCCAGTGAGGCCAGCCTTTGGCTTGGCGCCACGACCGGTTGCACCTTCGTCGCGAATCTCGCCGCCGGAACCGGTGGCTGCGCCCGGGAACGGGGCAATCGCGGTCGGGTGGTTGTGAGTCTCGACTTTCATCAGGATATGCACCGGCTCTTGCACCGCACCGTACTGGCGGGTTTCAGGGTCCGGGAAGAAACGGCCGGCGACAGAGCCGACGATGACCGAGGCGTTGTCCTTATAAGCCGACAGAACGCCTTCGCTGTGCATCACGTAGGTGTTCTTGATCATGCCGAACAGGCTTTTTTCCTGGCTCTGGCCGTCGATGTCCCAACTGGCGTTGAAGATCTTGTGGCGGCAGTGCTCGGAGTTCGCCTGGGCGAACATCATCAGTTCGATGTCGTGCGGGTTGCGCTTCAGGCCGATGAAGGCGTTGACCAGGTAGTCAATTTCGTCTTCGGCCAGGGCCAGGCCCAGCTCGGTGTTGGCGGTTTCCAAGGCGGCACGGCCACCACCGAGCACGTCAATCGCGGTCAGCGGCTTGGGTTCGGCGTGGCTGAACAGACCGGCGGCCTGTTCCAGCTGGCTGACGATGATCTGGGTCATGCGGTCGTGCAGGCTGCTGGCGATCAGCTCGGCCTCGGCCTCGCTGAACTGGCCTACTACATAGAAGGCAATCCCGCGTTCCAGGCGCTGGATTTTGTCCAGGCCGCAGTTGCGGGCGATGTCGCTGGCCTTGCTCGACCAGGGCGAGATGGTGCCGAACCGTGGCAGAACCAGGAACAAGCGGCCGTTAGGCTCTTGAACAGGAACGCTGGGACCGTACTTCAGAAGGCGCGCCAGCACTTGCTGTTCGTCGGCGGTCAAAACGCCAGTAACGTCGGCGAAGTGAGCAAATTCAGCATACAAGCCACTGACAGAAGGTACCTTCTGGCTCAGTTGCTCAAGGAGTTTGCTGTGGCGAAAGGCAGAAAGGGCAGGAGCGCCGCGCAGGATCAACATCTTCGGGACAGCCTCGGGAAGGGGGTGTGCTTTGAGGCCGTGCATTCTAGCGTAAACCGTCGCCAACGGCACCCGAAACGGCACCAGTGGCCGCAGCCGGACGTCAGTTGGCATAAATCGCACGATATCATATGGCCATACAGGCTATTCCGGGCAGTTATTTTAACCGTCACAATCGGCTGCCAAGCCCCGTTTCTGCGGGCTGCAGCCAAGGTTTACGGGCGCTAGCAGACAAGTGCCCCGCTGTCGAGATATGGCGCCGAGGGTCCTTTGCGTATACTGCGCAGATGTTCTCCCCTACTGCTTTACGCCCGCGATGCGCCAAATGGCTCTTCGTTACCGGACTCTTCCTGCTGCTCAGTGCGTGTGTGGATAAACCCAACACGCTCGAGCGAATCAAGGAGGATGGCGTATTGCGGGTGGTCACCCGAAACAGTCCGGCCACTTATTTCCAGGACCGTAACGGCGAAACCGGCTTCGAATACGAACTGGTAAAACGTTTTGCCGACGAGTTGGGGGTAAAGCTCGAGATCGAGGCGGCCGACAACCTGGATGACCTGTTCTCGCAGATCGGCAAACCCAACGGCCCGGTACTGGCCGCCGCCGGCCTGGTCAGCAGTGAACAGCGTCGCCAGCAAGTGCGTTTCTCCCACCCTTATCTGGAAGTCACCCCGCAGATCATCTACCGCAACGGCCAGTCCCGGCCGACCACCGCGGCAGACCTGGTGGGCAAGAAGATCATGGTGCTCAAGGGCAGCACCCACGCCGAGCAACTGGCGCAGCTGAAAAAACAGTTTCCCGGAATTGACTACGAAGAGTCTGACGCCGTTGAGGTGGTCGACCTGCTGCGCATGGTGGATGAGGGCCAGATCGACCTGACCCTGGTGGACTCCAACGAAGTGGCGATGAACCAGGTGTACTTCCCCAACGTGCGGGTGGCCTTCGACCTCGGTGACGCCAGCCATCAGGCCTGGGCGGTCGCCGCCGGTGAAGACAACAGCCTGCTCAACGAGGTCAACAACTACCTCGACAAGGTGGAAAAGAACGGCACGCTGCAACGCCTGAAAGATCGCTATTACGGGCACGTCGACGTACTCGGCTACATGGGCGCCTACACCTTCGCCCAGCATCTGCAGCAGCGCCTGCCCAAATACGAGAAACACTTCCGGGCCTATGCCAAGGAAGAAAAGGTCGACTGGCGCCTGCTGGCGGCCATCGGCTATCAGGAATCACTCTGGCAGCCGGCGGTGACCTCCAAGACCGGCGTGCGCGGCCTGATGATGCTGACCCAGAACACGGCGCAGGCCATGGGCGTGTCCAACCGCCTGGACGCCAAGCAGAGCATCATGGGCGGCGCCAAGTACCTGGCCAAGATCAAGGATGAGCTGGACGACAAGATTGCCGAGCCGGACCGCACCTGGTTTGCCTTGGCGGCGTACAACGTCGGCACCGGCCATTTGGACGACGCGCGCAAGCTGGCCGAAAAAGAAGGCCTGAACCCGAACAAGTGGCTGGACGTGAAGAAGATGCTGCCGCGCCTGTCGCAGAAGCAGTGGTACAGCAAGACGCGGTATGGCTATGCCCGTGGCGGTGAGCCCGTGCATTTTGTGGCGAACATCCGGCGTTACTACGACATCCTGACGTGGGTGACGCAGCCGCAGCTGGAAGGCAACCAGGTGGTCGAAGGCAACCTGCATGTGCCGGGTGTGGACAAGACCAAGCCGACGGAAGAAACCCCGCCGCTGTAACTCCCCAATTATCCAAACACCAAAAAACCAATGTGGGAGCGGGCTTGCTCGCGAAGGCGGTGGTTCAGCCAGCACATGGATTGACTGACACACCGCCTTCGCGAGCAAGCCCGCTCCCACATTTGATCTTCTTTGATTTATAGAGCGGTGTTCAGGCCGGTAAGCAGGTGCACCACCCCACCCGCCAACACCATCACGCCCGGCACGCCTGCCGCCTTGAGCGCCTGTGCATCCAACCGCCCTGCATCCTGCAACTGCACCCGCACCCGGGTCAGTGCTACCCGCTGCTGCGACTTGAGATTCTCCGCGCCGCCCAGCGCATTCAGCACTGCCGGGGCCAACAGTGTTTCGCTCACTGGAGCTGCCTGCGGCGTTTCAAGCACCAGATCCGGCGTCAGGGCCTTCCAGAACGCCCGCTGAAATTTCTCGAACATGTCAGTTCTCCACAACCAATAAAGTTTCAACGGTAGCCGCGTGATACAGGCGCAAGGCCTCGCGAACCTGCGACGCTTCTTCCAGGCCCAGCACCTGGCGGGCGATGGATTGGCAATCCGCCAGGTCCAGCTCGCGCACGGTAGCCTTGATGGTCGGGATCAGCGGCACGCTGACCGACAACTCATCCACCCCCAGCCCGATCAGCACCGGCACCGCCAGCGCTTCAGACGCCAACGCCCCACACACGCCGACCCACTTGCCATGGGCATGGGCCGCCTTGACGGTGGCGGCGATCAGGCGCAGCACCGCCGGGTGAAAGCTGTCGGCCTGGCTGGCGAGGCGCGGGTGATCGCGGTCCATGGCCAGGGTGTATTGGGTCAGGTCGTTGGTGCCGATGGAGAAGAAATCCACCTCCGGCGCAAACAGATCGGCCATCAATGCCGCCGATGGCACTTCGATCATGATTCCCAGCTTCGGCAGTTCCGTCAGCCCCAGGGCCAGCGCTTCCTCTTCAAGAATCTGCCGCGCCAGGCGCAGCTCCGAGAGCAGGCTGACCATCGGCAACATGATGTGCAGCCGGGCGAAACCGGCACTGGCGAGAATCGCCCGGAATTGTTCACGCAACAGTTCCGGGCGCTCCAGGCACAGGCGAATCCCGCGCAGGCCAAGGAACGGGTTGGTCTCGCTGTCCATCGGCACATAGGCCAGCGGCTTGTCGCCACCAACGTCGAGGGTGCGCACCACCAGATTGCGCTGCGGGCCCAATGCACGGGCGATGGCGCTGTAGGTGCCCGCCTGCTCTTCGGGGCTCGGCGCGCGGTTGCGGTCCAGGTAGAGGAACTCGGAACGCAGCAAACCAACGCCTTCGCCCCCCAGGGACAACGCCTGCTCCACCTCCTGCAACGATGCGACGTTGGCCGTCACTTCGACATGATGACCGTCGCGGGTCGTAGCGGGCAACGACGCCTGCTCCACTTCCCGCTGGCGGCGCAGCACTTGTTGTTGGCGGCTGGCTTGCAAGTGTTCGATCTCGGCCAGGTCCGGGTCCAGGTGCAACTCGCCCTTGTCGGCATCCAGCAGCACTTGCTTGCCGTTGGCCAGTTCCAGCACCTGCGCCGGCACCCCGCAGATGGCCGGCAAGCCAAGGGCGCGGGCGAGAATGGCGACGTGGCTGGTAGCGCCGCCGCCCACCGTCACAAAACCCAGCACCTTGCGCGTGTCGAGGCTGGCGGTTTGCGAGGGAGTCAGTTGTTCGGCAATCAGGATTGCCTGCTCCGGCAAATCCCAGGCGCTGTCCTGAACCCCGAGGATCAATTTCAGCACCCGCTGGCCAACGTCTGCCAGGTCGGCAGCGCGCTCGGCAAGCAAGGCGTTGCCCAGGCCCTGGAAGAGCGTGGCGGTGGCCTCGGTGGCGCTGTTCCAGGCGAAGGCCGCGCTCTTGCCCTGGTCCAGCAGGTCGCGGGTTTGTTCCAGCAGGGCCGGATCGTCCAGCAACTCCTGATGGGCGCGGAAGATCTCGGACTGGGCAGTGCCGACGGCCTTTTCCTGCAGGGCTTGCAGCGCCTGATTGGCGTTGTTCAGGGCATGGGTCAGGGCCGCACGTTCCAGCGCTTCACCTTTGCCGGTCTCTACGAACGTCAGTGCCGGCTCCTTGACCTGCACCACTTGGCCAAACGCCGAACCGGGCGAGGCGCACACGCCGCGCAGCAAGGTCGCCGATGAATCAGGCGCCACGGGTGCAGCGCCAGGTTGAGGAGCCGCGACGGTTTCGCCGCAGCCTTCGGCCAGCAAGGTCACCAGCGCCTGGATCGCCGCTTCGGCATCCTCGCCGGCCGCGCTGACTTGCAAGGTGTCACCCTGCACCGTCTGCAATGCCATGATCCGTACCAGCGACTTGGCGTTGGCGCTCTCGGTTTGCTTGTGCAGGTAAATACTCGCCTTGAAGCCTTTGGCCGCCTGCGCCAGCACCGCCGCCGGGCGCGCATGCAGGCCGTTGGCGTTGGGCAAGGTCAATGGCCTGGAGAACAGGGCGTCACCCTCCTCGTCTTTCACCTCGTCGGCAACGGCTTGCGGCGTGACTCGCAGCAGTGGCTGCCCCACGTCTACCAGGCCCTGCTCGGGCGTCAGCAGCTTGAAGGGCTCGCCACTGACCACCAGCATCAGGGTCAGCAAACTACGGGCATTGAGCGCCACGTAGTCGGCATCGAATTCAATCAGCGGTTGTCCGGCTTCCACCCGCTGGCCTTCCTCGACCAATCGGGTGAAACCCTTGCCCGCCAGGTTCACGGTGTCCAGGCCGATGTGCATCAGCACCTGGACGCCGTTGTCATCGGTGATGCTCACCGCATGACCACTGTCCTGGATATTGCTGATCACCCCGGCCAGTGGCGCGCAGAGGGTCTGCGAGGTCGGATCGATGCACAGGCCATCGCCGATCAGGCGACTGGAGAACACCGGATCAGGCACCTGGTCCAGGGCGAGCAGCACCCCGGACAATGGCGCCAGCAATTCCAGGGATTGGGTTGTGGTCATGACTTCACCTGCTGTTTGGTTCTGTAAAAATCATTGGGCATCGACGGCTTTATTTCCACCAGTACTCAACCTGCACACCAAAGTTGGAGCCATGCAACTCCGAGCCATAACTGCCGGTGTCGGACAACGCCGAACCTGCCGCCAGTTCATTGGCCGCACGCTTGGCCGCTTCGTTCCAGGTCGCGTAGGTGTAATACAGGCGCACTTCCGGTCGTGCCCAGAAATCCGGGCCTTTGGGCGACCAGGTCGGGGCGAACGTAAATTTGCTCAGCTTGCGCGTGCCACCGGTGGCCTCGACCTGATCATGACCGAGTTCGGTGACCAGCTTGAACTGTTCGGAAATCGCATAGGCCGGGCGCACGCCCAGCGACATCCAGGTCTGATCCTGGCTGCCCGGGCGAATATCCTTCTGGTACACGGCCTCGATCTGCCCGCCAAACCGTGGCGTCACTTGCCAGTCGAAGAACTCCACCGCGCGGTAGCTCTTACTGCTTTTATCGAGGAAGGTATCGCCGGTGTAGCCGAGGCCGGTGCCGGGGCCTTCGCCGTACTGCAGGGCAAATTTGTTGCGCCCGCCGAGGAAGGGTTTCTGCACATGCTGGGCGGTAATGGCCCAGCCGCTGTTGGTGTCACGGCCACCGGCTTTTTCGATATAGCTCAAGCCCAGTTCCAGCTCGCCGCCGGGATTGGTCTTGAAGCCGGCCACGTTAAAGTCGTGACGGGTGGCGTATTCCTTCTGGTACAGGTTGTCCTTGCGGGAAAGCGCGTAGCTGTATTTCAGGTCGCCGATTTTCACGTCCTCGATACCGCCGCCCGTGGCGCTCTGGTTCCAGTAGTAGAAGTCGGAGATATGGATGTCGTTTCGTTTGTAGTAGCGCCGGCCGGCCCACAGCGAACCGCCGTTGAGGCTGGGGATGTTCGACCACTGCGCATACATCTGCGGCATGCGTGCCGAGCCGTTGTCTTCGCCCTGGAACTTCAGCGCCCGGTCGTACTTGTTGTACAGCGAAGCCATGGCGTCGACGCTGAACACCGAGCCGTCGTCGAGGGTCAGCAGGTCCTGCCGCAATTCGAGTTCGGCGTACTGCTCGCACTCGTTGCCCAGGCGGTATTTGGATTGTGCACCCGGCAACTGGAAGCACTGCTGCTTGCCACTGCCGGTTGAAGTCCCCGCACCGCTACGCAAGTAGCCGGCAAATTCCAACGCCTGGGCTGCCATCGGCAAGGTCAGGCAGGATGCAACGAGGCCCAGCTTTATTGTTGTTTTCATGAAGCACTCCGATATTTTTATTATGTTTTTTTAAGCGCCCCGGCTCTCCCACGCCGGGGGTAAAGCGGGTCTCAGTCCTTGAGATGCAGCACAAACGATTCATACGGGCGCAGCGAGACCTGGCTCGAGCGCTGTGGGCAGTCGTCGTAGTTGCTGATCAGCAGGCGTTGCTCACTCGCCGCCGTCAGCAGGCCATCGGGCAGTTCGATCTGGCATGGCGTGCCGTAGAAGTTGTTCAGCACCAGCAGGCGTTCGCCGTGGCCTTCGCGCAGGTACGCCCAGACCTGGGTGTGCTGTGGCAGCAGTTGGCGGTAAACGCCTTCCTGAATCAGCGGCTCATGCCGACGCAGCTTGATCAGCGCACGGTAGTGAACCAGTACCGATTGCGGGTCATCCAGCTCGCTTTGCACGTTGATCTGCGCGGCGTTGGCCGGGATGCCGATCCACGGTTCGCCGCGACTGAAGCCAGCGTTTTGCTCGGCATTCCATTGCATCGGTGTGCGGCTGTTATCGCGGGACTTCTGCATGATCGCCGCCATGCTCGATGCCTCGGACTCACCGGCCTCACGCTTGAGCCGATAGATGTTCAGCGTCTCGACATCCCGGTATTGGTCGATGGTGTCGAAGCCCGGATTGGTCATGCCCAACTCTTCGCCCTGGTACACGAAAGGCGTGCCCTGGAGGAAGTGCAGCGCAGTGGCGAGCATCTTCGCCGAGACCACGCGGTGCTCGCCGTCGTCACCAAAACGCGAGACCACCCGCGGCTGGTCGTGGTTACACCAGAACAGCGCATTCCAGCCGCCACCGGCCTGCATGCCGAGTTGCCAGTCGGACAGAATCTGCTTGAGTTGCAGGAAGTCGAAGTCGGCCGCGACCCACTTCTGCAGGTTCGGATAATCGACTTTCAGGTGGTGAAAGTTGAAGGTCATCGACAGCTCTTTCGACTGTGGATTCGAATAACGAATGCAGTGCTCAAGGCTGGTGGACGACATCTCGCCGACGTTGATCAGGTCATGCCCCTCGAACACTTCACGGTGCATTTCCTTCAGGTATTCATGCACGTTCGGGCCGTCGGTGTAGAAGCGCCGACCGTCGCTGTTGTCTTCCGGAAAATCCGCCGGCTTGGAGATCAGGTTGATCACGTCCAGGCGGAAACCGCCCACGCCCTTGTCGCGCCAGAAGCGCATCAACTTGAACACTTCGGCGCGCACCTTGGGGTTGTCCCAGTTCAGGTCGGCCTGGGTGTGGTCGAACAGGTGCAGGAAGTACTGGCCGGTCTGCGCCTCGTATTCCCAGGCCGAGCCGCCGAACTTGGATTCCCAGTTGTTCGGCTGGTCGCGCCAGATGTAGAAGTCGCGGTACGGGTTGTCGAGGCTGCTGCGGGCCTGCTGGAACCACTCGTGTTCGATGGAGGTGTGGTTGACCACGATGTCGAGCATCAGCGTGATGCCGCGCTTGGCGGCTTCGCTGATCAGCAGGTCGCAATCGGCCATGGTCCCGTAGCTCGGGTCGATGGCGTAGTAGTCGCTGATGTCGTAGCCGTTGTCGCGCTGGGGCGAGCGCAGGAACGGGGTGATCCACAGGCAATCGACGCCCAGCCACTTCAGGTAATCGAGCTTGTCCACGATGCCCAGCAGGTCACCGGTGGCGTTACCCGCGTGGCTGTGGAAGCTTTTGGGGTAGATCTGGTAGATCACCGAATGTTGCCAGTTTTGCATGGTGGGTTCCTTCAATAAGTTATGTGCTGGCCTTGAGAGCCTCATCGCGGGCAAGCCCGGCTCCCACAGGGGAACGCATTCAAAATGTGGGAGCGGGCTTGCTCGCGAAAGCGGTAGATCAGGCGACGCGGTAGCCAGAGCGCACGATCTTCATGCTCAACACACAGGTCAAAACAAACGGCACGACAATCGCGACGACCATGCCGATGACAAAACTTGGGATGTACTGCGGGATGATCGAGATGAACCCGGGCAAGCCACCCACGCCAATCGCCGAGGCCTGGACCTTGTTCAATGACAGGAAAATACTGCCCAGCGCCGAGCCGGTCAGCGCCGCGTAGAACGGAAACTTGAAGCGCAAGTTGACCCCGAACATCGCCGGCTCGGTGATGCCGAAGTAGGCGGAAATCGCCGAGGTGGACGCCATGCTCTTGTCCCGCGCATTGCGGCTCATGTAGAACACGCCGAGCGCCGCGCTACCCTGGGCCAGGTTGGACATGACGATCATCGGCCAGATAAAGGTGCCGCCCTGGGTGGAAATAAGTTGCAGGTCCACGGCGAGGAACATGTGGTGCATGCCGGTGATCACCAGCGGTGCATACAGCAGACCGAAGATTGCGCCGCCGACCATCGGCGCCAAGTCAAACAGGGTGACCACGCCTTCGGTGATCAGGATGCCGAGGTGGCGGGTCACCGGGCCGATGATCGCCAGCGCCAGTACGCCGGTGACGACGATGGTAGTGATCGGCACCACCAGCAACTGAATGGCATTCGGCACCCGTGCCCGCAGCCATTTCTCAATCACGCTCATCACGTAGGCGGCCAGCAGGATCGGCAGGATCTGGCCCTGGTAGCCGACCTTCTCGATCTTGAACCAGCCGAAAATATCGAAATACGGCAGGCTCTGGCCGTCGAGGCCGGCGACCGCCTTGCCGTAGTTCCAGGCGTTGAGCAGATCGGGGTGCACCAGCATCAGGCCGAGGACAATGCCGAGGATTTCACTGCCACCAAAGCGCTTGGCCGCCGACCAGCCCACCAGTGCCGGCAGGAACACGAACGAGGTGTTGGCCATCAGGTTGATCAGGCTCCACAGGCCATCCAGGTTCGGATAGGCGTCGAGCAAGGTCTTGTCCGCGATGAACATGCCCTTGGCGCCCATCAGGTTGTTCACCCCCATGAGCAAGCCGGCAATGATCAGCGCCGGCAAAATCGGCATGAACACATCGGAGAACACCCGCACCAGGCGCTGCATCGGGTTTATTTTGTCGGCGCTTTTCTGTTTCACGTCCGCGATGGTCGACGCGGCGAGGCCCGTTTGCTCACGCAGGGCGGCGTAGACCTTTTCCACTTCGCCGGGGCCGATCACGATCTGGAACAGGCCGCCGGTGAAGAACGAACCCTTGACCAGGTCGACCTGGTTCAGCTCGCCGCTGTTGGCCAGGCTCGGGTCCTTGAGGGCCAGGCGCAAGCGGGTCACGCAGTGGGCAGCTTGCTCAAGGTTGTCGCTGCCGCCGAGGTTCTTGAGAATCTCGCGGGCAATATTCGGATAGTCGTGGCTCATGCTTGGTATCCACTCTGGTTTTTTTTATTGGGCGGTCATAGGCAGCACGCCGAAGCCAAAAGTACTCGTCTGTACGAGTTAAAGCAATAACTCGTATGTACGAGTTTGAAAATGATTAATTTTCTGTTTTTTGAGTCAGAAATTTCCGAGTTCTACAATGGGTTGCATGGACAAACCCCATCGCTGCCACTAAGGTTCCTGCCTTGAACGCCAACGCGGCACAGAGCCCTTCCCCATGAGTAAATACAACCAGATCTATACCGATCTGCTTGCCAGCATCACCACCGAACGCCTGCAACGCGGCACGCGCCTGCCCTCCGAAACCGAACTGATGGACGCTTACCAGGCCAGCCGTGGCACGGTACGCCGGGCGATCGAGCAATTGCAGGAGCGCGGCTTCGCGCAAAAGATCCACGGCAAGGGCACCTTCGTGCTGTCACCCAACCCCATCGAGTTCCAGCTCGGCGGTATCGTCAGCTTTCGCGAGACCCATGCCGCCCTCGGCGACGACGTCAGTACCGAAGTGGTGGAGTTCAGCCAATTCCCGCTGGAAGGCCCGTTGATGCAACACATTGAGGCCGAAGCTGGCAGCTTGATCACCCGGGTCAAACGGGTGCGGCGGATCGATGGCAAACGGGTGATCCTCGACATCAACCACTTCGTCGCCGACCTGATACCGGGGCTGGATCGGGAGATTGCCGAGCAGTCGATCTATGCGTTTATCGAACAGACCTTGCAGCTGCAGATCAGCTATGCCCAGCGCACCATCGAAGCGCTGCCACGGGGAAAGGACGATCAGACACACCTGGACCTCGAAGGTCAGAGCCATGTGATCGTGGTGAGCAACCAGACGTTTTTGCAGGATGGACGGCAATTCGAGTACACCGAGTCGCGGCATACGCTGGATAAGTTTTACTTTTCGGATATTGCGCGGCGGTAGACAAACGCCAGAAACACAAAACCCCGGCACCAGGCCGGGGTTTTGTTATTCAGCGCTCACCTGCTACCGCAGGTTCACTCCCACTCAATCGTCGCCGGCGGCTTGCTCGACACGTCATAAGTCACGCGCGAAATACCTTCGATCTCATTGATGATACGACCGCTGACCGTCTCCAGCAGTTCGTACGGCAGGTGTGCCCAACGGGCGGTCATGAAGTCGATGGTTTCCACCGCACGCAGGGCCACAACCCAGGCGTAACGACGACCATCGCCAACCACGCCAACCGATTTCACCGGCTGGAACACTACGAACGCCTGGCTGACCTTGTGATACCAGTCGGCCTTGCGCAGTTCTTCGATGAAGATGTGGTCGGCGCGACGCAGCAGGTCGGCGTATTCCTTCTTCACTTCACCGAGGATCCGCACGCCCAGGCCCGGGCCCGGGAATGGGTGGCGGTAGACCATGTCGTACGGCAGGCCGAGTTCCAGGCCCAGACGACGGACTTCGTCCTTGAACAGTTCGCGCAGTGGCTCTACCAGCTTGAGGTTCATTTCCTCAGGCAGGCCGCCCACGTTGTGGTGGGACTTGATCACGTGGGCCTTGCCGCTCTTGGCGCCGGCCGATTCGATCACGTCCGGGTAGATGGTGCCCTGGGCGAGGTACTTGATGTTGTCCAGTTTGTTGGACTGGGCATCGAATACGTCGATGAAGGTGCGACCGATGATCTTGCGCTTCTTCTCCGGGTCGGACTCGCCGGCCAGGTTGTTCAGGAACTGATCTTCAGCGTTGGCGCGGATCACCTTGACGCCCATGTTCTCGGCGAACATGGCCATCACTTGCTCGCCTTCGTGCAGGCGCAGCAGGCCGTTGTCGACGAAGACGCAGGTCAGTTGGTCGCCGATGGCCTTGTGCAGCAGCGCCGCAACCACGGAGGAGTCAACGCCGCCGGACAGGCCCAGCAGGACGTTGTCGGTGCCGACCTGGGCACGTACGTTGGCGATGGCGTCTTCAGCGATCTTCGACGGGGTCCACAGGGCTTCGCACTGGCAGATGTCGAGGATAAAGCGCGACAGGATGCGACCGCCTTGCTTGGTGTGGGTCACTTCCGGGTGGAACTGCACGCCGTAGTAGCCGCGCTCGTCGTTGAACATGCCGGCAATCGGGCAGCTCGGGGTGCTGGCCAGGATGTGGAAGTCTTCCGGCATCCGGGTGACCTTGTCACCGTGGCTCATCCATACGTCGAGGCCAAACAGGCCGTCGGCGTCGATGTGGTCTTCGATGCCGTCCAGCAGGCGGCTCTTGCCGACCACGTCGACACGGGCGTAACCGAACTCACGCAGCTCGGAACCTTCAACCTTGCCGCCCAGTTGCTCGGCCATGGTCTGCATGCCGTAGCAGATACCGAAGACCGGCACGCCCAGGTCAAACACCGCCTGCGGGCAACGCGGGCTGTTGGCTTCGTGCACGGACTCGGGGCCGCCGGCGAGAATGACGCCTTTTGGAGCGAATTCGCGAATCGCTTCGTCGTCCATGTCGAACGGATGCAGTTCGCAGTACACGCCGATTTCACGCACGCGGCGGGCGATCAGCTGAGTGTACTGGGAACCGAAGTCGAGGATCAGGATGCGGTGGGCGTGAATGTCGAGGGCCATGAGATCAGTCTCGTCTAATGAATCAGAAACAACTCGGGGCTGAATAAGACAGCCCCGGTTACTTAACTATTTGCTGGAAGCATCAACCTACGCGGTAGTTTGGCGCTTCCTTGGTGATCTGTACGTCGTGGACGTGGGACTCGGCCATGCCGGCACCGGTGATCCGCACGAACTCAGGCTTGGTGCGCATTTCTTCGATGTCGGCGCTGCCGGTGTAGCCCATCGAGGAACGCAGGCCGCCCATCAGTTGATGGATGATGGCGCTCAGGGTGCCCTTGTACGGAACACGCCCTTCAATGCCTTCCGGTACCAGCTTCTCGGCGCCCGCGGAGGAGTCCTGGAAGTAGCGGTCGGAAGAGCCTTGAGCCTGGGACATGGCGCCCAGGGAACCCATGCCACGGTAAGCCTTGTACGAACGACCCTGGAACAGTTCGATCTCGCCCGGCGCTTCTTCAGTACCGGCGAACATCGAGCCCATCATCACGCAGGAAGCACCGGCGACGATGGCCTTGGACAGGTCACCGGAGAAACGGATGCCGCCGTCGGCGATCAACGGTACGCCAGTGCCTTCAAGGGCCGCGGCGACGTTGGCGATGGCGCTGATTTGCGGCACGCCTACACCGGCCACGATACGGGTGGTGCAGATCGAGCCAGGGCCGATACCGACCTTGACCGCATCAGCACCGGCTTCGGCCAGGGCCTTGGCGGCAGCGCCGGTGGCAATGTTGCCGCCGATCACTTGCACGTCAGGGAAATTCTGTTTGACCCAGCGAACGCGGTCGATCACGCCTTTGGAGTGACCGTGGGCAGTGTCGACCACCACCACGTCAACACCGGCAGCCACCAGGGCCGCTACACGGTCACCGGTGTCTTTGCCGGTACCGACCGCAGCGCCTACGCGCAGACGACCCTGATCGTCCTTGCTGGCCAGCGGGTAAGCCTTGGCTTTTTCGATGTCGTTGACGGTCATCATGCCCTTGAGGGCGAATTTGTCGTCGACGATCAGTACGCGTTCGATGCGGTGCTTGTGCAGCAGCTCGCGCACATCGTTCTTGTCGGCGCCTTCCTTGACAGTAACGAGGCGCTCTTTAGGCGTCATCACTTCACGGACGGTGACTTCAAGGCGGTTCTCGAAACGCACGTCACGGGAAGTGACGATGCCGACCAGGTCGCCATCGTGCAGCACCGGAACGCCGGAGATGTTGTGCAGGCGGGTCAGGTCGAACAGGTCACGAACGGTGGCATCGGCCTCGATGGTGATCGGGTCCTTGACCACACCGGCTTCGTAACGCTTGACCTTGCGAACTTCGGCAGCTTGCTGCTCGATGGTCATGTTCTTGTGGATGATGCCGATGCCGCCTTCCTGAGCCATGGCGATTGCCAAACGGGCTTCAGTGACGGTGTCCATGGCAGCGGAAACCAGAGGAATATTCAGCTCGATGCCACGGGTTAGGCGGGTCTTGAGACTGACTTCGTTAGGAAGCACCTCGGAATAACCGGGCACTAGGAGAATGTCGTCGAATGTCAGAGCTTCTTGGCTGATACGCAGCATCGCGGGGGCTCCCGAGCGGGAAAATGGAAGCGCGCCATTATAGTCAGACACCCCCTCGGGTTCAATGTAAAACTCTGACAAACTTGGTAATACTGATAGATGGATGATTTTTGCAGCACTGAGCGTTCCCACGCTCTGCGTGGGAACGCTCACATCGGATTAAAGTTCGACTTTGACCCAACTCATCTTCTGGTCCAGCCAGTCGGCAAATTCGTCGATAAAACTCTGCTTGAACCCCGCCTCCGCCCAGTTATTGAAGATGAATCCCAGGTTGGAAAAGCCGCATTCCTGCAGGAACAGGAAACCGTTGATGTCGTCCTCATGCCCACACAGCGGGCAGGTGAAGTTATCGGTGTGGCCGGGCATCCAGTCTTCCAGGCTTTCGAACAGGGCTTCGCCGACTTCCTTGAGGCACTCGGGACAGCCGGCCTCTTCCAGGAAGCCTTTGGCCGGGGTGTAGATGCAGCGCTTGTAGATGATCTCCAGGCCGTTGATCGGCTCGTTGAACGGCAGCGCGTCGGGGTGCAGCACCACGGCGCGGGCACCGTCGGCCAGGGCATAGCCCATGCGGTTGCCGGTGCGCCCGCAGGTGGTGAGTTCTTCCTTGACGATGTTCTTGCGCACCAGCCAGCGCACGATCGCCCGGGCGCGGGGTTCGTGGACGGGTAGCGTGGAGATTTTCGGGACAAGGATGCTTTGGGAATTCATGGGAGTCCTGCGGCGTGGCTACTGGCGCCTTCGCGAGCAAGCCCGCTCCCACAGGGGGAATGCGTTCCAAATGTGGGAGCGGGCTTGCTCGCGAAGAGGCCCTGAAGGCTGGCAGCTTAATCCCTGAAACAATCAGGTCAAGTACTCAAGTAACGGGCAATCAAGGCAATGCCACTGGCCAGCACCAGCCAGGTCACCAACCGCACAAACGCCTCACGGGACATGCGCAGGGTCAACCGCCGCCCCGCCCACAGCCCGAGCGCCATGGCCGGCAACAGGCACACCGCCAACATCAACAAGGGTAGCTCGGCATACACGCCCGCGATCAGAAACAGGCTCAGGCGCACCACCGTGCTGCAACTGATCAACGCACTCTGGGTCGCCCGCGCGCCATCCTTGGGCAATCGGCTGTTGAGGTAGATCGCATACAGAAAGCCGCCACTGCCAAACAACGCGCCAAACAGCCCGCCGACAACCCCCATGGGAATCGCCCAGCCGGCTGCCATCTGCGTGGGCTTGGCCTTCACCGCCAGGCTGTAGATCGCATAGGCGCTGATAAACAGCCCCATCAACAGCAGCAATAAATCAGAGTGCAGGTTGAGCAGGAAGATCACCCCAAGGGTGCAGCCAATCGCCATGCACGGCAGTAGCCTGAACAACTCCGGTTTCACCACATCCCGGCGCGATTGCAGAAGGTTGCCGAAGGCCGCGACAAAATCCAGCAGCACCAGCAAGGGGATGATCTTCGACAGCGGCATGAACAGAATCAGGATCGGCCCCGCCACCAATGCGGTACCAAAGCCTGCAATGCCGAACACGATATACGCCAGGGCAATCGCCACGCCGATCACCAGCCAGTCCACACCGCCAAACGACCAATGACTCAACAGCTCGACCGGACTCATGACGTATTCCTTATTAGAGATGGCCATCACTTTAGCCATTGGCAAGCGTTGCGACTAATATCTTCAAAGCCCATCACTCATCTCGAAAAGGCATGACTTGTGATTTCCACCCGGCAATTGCGTTACTTCGTCGAAATCGCCGAGAGCGGCAGCTTCAGCGCAGCGGCCGAGCGGCTGTTTGTGGCGCAATCGGCACTGAGCCGGCAGATCAAGGAGCTGGAAAACCTGCTGCAAACGCCGCTGTTTGAACGCACTGCGCGCCAGCCACGGCTGACGGCTGCGGGCGAGGCTTTTTATCCGCGGGCACGCAACCTGCTGGGCGAACTGCTCAAGGCCAGTGAGATGGCGACGCAAGTGGGCAATGGACAGCTCGGCACGCTGCGAATGAGCCATTCGAGCACGGTGCCGATGAGTGGCCGCCTGCTGCGCGGCATCGGTGCCTGGCTGGAACGATGCCCGGGCGTATCGATGGACATCGCCAAACTGTCCTCCGAAGCCCAGTTGGAAGAAATCGCCGACGGCCGACTGGAGGTCGGGCTGTTGCGCTTACCGGTGTTGCGCCAGCGCGAAGGCGTGCGCATCGTCCCTTTATATAGCGAGCGACTGTTGCTGGCCGTGCCGCCGAACCACCGGTTGGCCGGGCACACATCCGGTATCGATTTGACGCAACTGAAGAACGAAGCGTTTATCTCGATCCCTCACCCCCAGCGCGGAGGGCTGAGTTACCTGTCAGCCGAGTTGTGCATGCGTGCAGGATTTTTCCCCAAGGCGGCGCGGGTGATGTCGCGCAAGACCACGCAGTTACAGCTGATCCAGGCCGGATTCGGGATCGCCTTGCTGCCGGAGTCGATGCAGGACATTGCGCCGGCCAACATTCATTTTTTACCCCTGGCCGATCCCGATTGCCAAAGCACCGTCGCCCTCGCCTGCCAGCAAACGCCGAGCGCGCTGGTGGAGCAGTTCTGTCAAACCCTGCACGAATGCCTATAAACTGCCGCCCATGATTAAAGATCCCTTTGCCCGTCTGGGCCTGGACCGCGAAGTCCTGACTGTCAGCCAGCTCAACGGCCGCGCGCGGGTGTTGCTGGAAGACGTGTTCACCAATATCTGGGTCGAAGGCGAGATCTCCAACCTCGCCCGCCCGGCCTCCGGCCACGTGTATTTCACCCTCAAGGACAGTGGCGCCCAGGTGCGTTGTGCGCTGTTCCGGCAGAACGCCGCCCGGGTGCGCCAGGCGTTGAAAGACGGCCTGGCGGTGAAGGTGCGGGGCAAGGTCTCGCTGTTTGAGGGCCGTGGCGACTATCAGCTGATTCTCGACACGGTGGAGCCGGCCGGTGACGGCGCATTGCGTCTGGCCTTCGACGCGCTGAAGGAAAAACTCAGCGCCGAAGGCCTGTTCAGTGCCGAGCGCAAGGTGCCGCTGCCCGCACACCCACGGCGCATCGGGATTATCAGCTCGCCCACCGGTGCGGTGATTCGCGACATCATCAGCGTGTTCCGTCGCCGGGCGCCCAACGTGGAACTGACGTTGATCCCGACAGCCGTACAAGGTCGTGAAGCCGTGGCGCAGATCGTCCGCGCACTGAAGCTGGCCGATGCACGCGGCTTCGACGCGTTGATCCTGGCCCGTGGCGGCGGCTCGCTGGAAGACCTCTGGTGCTTCAACGAAGAAGCCGTGGCGCGTGCCGTGGACGCCTGCGTGACGCCCATCGTCAGCGCCGTTGGTCATGAGACCGATGTGTCGATCAGCGACTTTGTCGCCGACGTACGCGCCCCAACGCCTTCCGCCGCTGCCGAGCTGTTGGCGCCGGACTCCAGCCACCTGACTCGCCAGGTAGAGAACCTGCACCGCCGCCTGGTGATGCTGATGCGCAACCGCCTGACCCACGACCGCCTGCGCCTGGAAGGCATGGCTCGTCGCCTGCGTCACCCGGGCGAGCGCCTGCGCCAACAGGCCCAGCGCCTGGATGACCTGGACATGCGCCTGCGGCGTGCCTTCGAGCGCAGCCTCAACACCCGTCGCGAGCGTTTGATCCGCCTGGAAACCCGCCTCGCCGGCCAACACCCCGGCCGCCAACTGGCGCTGTTGCGCCAACGCCTGGACAGCCTTGCCGAACGCCTGCCCCGTGCCATGCGCGAAGGCCTCAAGGCCCGTCGCCTGCAACTGCAAAGCCAGGTGCAGACGCTGCACGTGGTCAGCCCGCTGGCGACGCTTGGACGCGGCTACAGCATCTTGCTCGACGAACGCGGCCAGGCGATTCGCAACGCCGCGCAAACCCACACCGGCCAGCGCCTGACCGCGCGCCTCGGTGAAGGCCAATTGCAGGTACGGGTGGAAGACAACCACCTGACGCCCGTCACCCTCTCGTTACTGGATTGATTGATGCCACGCTTTTTAAGTTTGTTGATGCTGCTGTGCCTGACCTTTAACGCCCATGCCGACAGCTACATCACCCGCCTGCTGAACAAGCCGGTGCCCGGTGGCGTGGCGGTGGTCGACCTCGGCACTTCGGCCACGGCGCCCAAAGCCACCTACATGAACCGCCCAGTGCTGGTGGTGAAGGAGCAAAACAACTGGCTGGCGATTGTGGGCATCCCGCTGACGGTCAAGCCCGGCACCCAACGCATCACCAGCGGCAGCCAGAACCTGCCGTTTGTCGTGGGCTTCAAGAAATACCCCGAGCAGCACATCACCCTGAAGAACAAGAGCCAGGTGAACCCGGACCCGGCGCAGCTCAAGCGCATCGAAGGCGAGCTGGCAGTCCAGCTCAAGGCCTATCGCAGTTTCAGCCCGAACACGCCGAGCAACCTGCTGCTGGACAAGCCGGTGAACGGGCCGCTGTCGAGCAAGTTCGGCGTACGACGTTTCTTCAATGGCGAGGAGCGGAATCCGCATTCCGGCCTGGACTTTGCCGTGGGCGCCGGCACGCCGATCAAGACCCCGGCAGCGGGCAAGGTGATCCTGACCGGCAACTACTTCTTCAACGGCAACACCGTGTTTGTCGACCATGGCCAGGGCTTTATCAGCATGTTCTGCCATATGTCGAAGATTGATGTGAGCGTGGGCCAGCAACTGGCTCGTGGTGCGGTGGTGGGCAAGGTCGGTTCCACCGGCCGGGCGACCGGGCCGCATATGCATTGGAACATCAGCCTGAACGACGCACGGGTGGATCCGGCGATCTTTATCGGCGCGTTTCAGCCCTGATGCTCAATTGCGCACCCGGCAACGGGTGCGCAAACAAAACACCCCCACGCACAATTCTCAACCATAAAATCTCGTTTTCCTCAGCAATAGCAGAACTTCTCTCAATTTTTTCCGACTGCTTGCCATCTTTCACCCCGGCGGTTAGGGTTGGACCTATGAAAACCTCTCACACCCTCATTCAGCTCCGCCAGCACCGCAGCCTGTGCCTAGTCAGCGCACGACTGCCAGGCTGAATCGATCTGCCTCGTCTTCCGCTTTATCCCCAATAACAGTTTTACGGCAGGCCGCCTTTTCTCGGCCCCTAGACAAAGGATTTCCCGATGAGCATGCTCAAAGACCCGTCTTCGAAGTACCGCGCGTTCCCGACCATTGATATCCCGGACCGCACCTGGCCTTCGAAAACCATCACCACCGCGCCGATCTGGTGCAGTTCCGACCTGCGCGACGGCAACCAGTCGCTGATCGAACCGATGGACGCGGTGAAAAAGCTGCGTTTCTGGAAGACCCTGGTCGCCGTCGGTGTGAAGGAAATCGAAGCCTCCTTCCCGGCTGCGTCGCAAACCGATTTCGACTTCGTGCGCACCCTGATCGAAGACAATCACATCCCCGAGGACACCACCATCCAGGTGCTGACCCAGGGCCGTGAAGACTTGATCGCACGCACCTTCGAATCCCTGCGCGGGGCGAAGAAAGCCATCGTTCACTTGTACAACGCCACCTCGCCGTCGTTCCGCCGCATCGTGTTCAACCAGGACAAGGACGGCATCAAGGCCATCGCGGTCAACGCGGCCAAGCTGTTCGTCAAATACGCCGCCCAGCAGCCGGAAACCCAGTGGACCTTCGAATACTCGCCAGAGACGTTCAGCGCCACTGAGCTGGAGTTCGCCAAGGAAGTCTGTGACGCGGTGATCGAGGTCTGGAACCCGACGCCTGAGCACAAGGTGATCCTCAACCTGCCAGCCACCGTCGAGTGCGCCACCCCGAACATCTATGCCGACCAGATCGAGTGGTTCGGTCGTCATATCAACCGTCGCGACAGCGTGATCATCAGCCTGCACACCCACAACGACCGTGGCACCGGCGTAGCCGCCACCGAGTTGGGCCTGATGGCCGGCGCCGACCGTGTCGAAGGCTGCCTGTTCGGCAACGGCGAGCGTACCGGTAACGTCGACCTGGTCACCGTGGCCTTGAACATGTACACCCAGGGCCTCGACCCTCAGCTGGACTTCTCCGACATCGACGGTATTCGCAAAGTTGTCGAAGAGTGCAACCAGATCCCGGTGCACCCGCGTCACCCGTACGTCGGCGACCTGGTTCACACCGCCTTCTCCGGCTCCCACCAGGACGCGATCCGCAAGGGCTTCACCCAGCAGAAAGACGACGCCTTGTGGGAAGTGCCGTACTTGCCGATCGACCCGGCCGACATCGGCCGCAGCTACGAGGCGGTGATTCGCGTCAACAGCCAGTCGGGCAAAGGCGGCATCGCCTACCTGCTGGAGCAGGAATACGGCATCAGCTTGCCGCGCCGCATGCAGATCGAGTTCAGCCAGGTGGTACAGGCCGAAACCGACCGAGTGGGCCTGGAGATGACCGCCGCGCAGATCTACAGCTTGTTGCAGCGTGAATACCTGCAAGCCAACATTCCTTACGCGCTGGTCAGCCATCGCTTGCAGGAAGAGAACGGCAACAGCTCGGTGGAAGTTGAAGTCTCCGGCAAAGGCCAGGGCGAAACCAACCTGCGCTGGCACGGCAAGGGCAACGGCGCCCTGGAAGCGCTGGTGGCCGGGCTGCCGATTGGTGTGGAGATCATGGATTACAACGAACACGCGATTGGCGCCGGCACCAATGCCAAGGCGGCGGCCTACATCGAGCTGCGAGTGAACGGTGAGCGTCCGGTGCATGGCGTGGGCATTGATGAAAACATCACCACGGCGAGCTTCAAGGCGGTGTTCAGCGCGCTGAACCGCTCGTTGAGCCAGCTGGAAGCGAAAGCGGCATAAACACTGACCGCTGAAATGCAAAAGGCCCCGGGATGAGAATCCAGGGGCCTTTTTTATGATCGTTCCCACGCTCCGCGTGGGAATGCAGCTCGGACGCTCCGCGTCCCGAAGCGTGACGCGGAGCGTCACAAGAGGCGTGCCCACGCAGAGCGTGGGAACGATTTATACGAACTCGAAGCTGTCCGCATCCAGGTTCGCCGGGAAGCGTGTGCGGTACTCCGCCAATTCCGCTGCGTCCAGGCACACCTGGAACACGCCGTCCGCCTCCCCTGCGCTCAGCAGGCTTTCGCCCTGGAAGTCCACGACCTGGCTGTCGCCGGTGTAGGCAAAGCCCTTGCCGTCCGTGCCCACCCGATTCACCGCCGCCACGTAGCACAGGTTTTCGATGGCCCGTGCCGGCAGCAGACGGTTCCAGTGCTGGCGACGTGCGCCCGGCCAGTTGGCGGTGTACAGCAGCAAGTCAGTGTCCTGGGCGTCACGACTCCACACCGGGAATCGCAGGTCGTAGCAGATCAACGGACGAATCCGCCACCCCTTGAGTTCGAACTGCACCTGGCGCTCGCCGGGGGTGTAGTGGTCGTGTTCACCGGCCATACGGAACAGGTGACGCTTGTCGTAGTGCAACACCTCACCATCCGGTCGCGCCCACAGCAGGCGGTTGCGGTGGCTGCCATCGGCGGCCTGGATGATCACGCTGCCGGTGATCACCGCGTTGTACTTCTTCGCCTGGGCCTGCAGCCATTGATGGGTGGGGCCGTTTTCAGGCTCGGCGAGGGTTTCCGATTCCATCGAGAAACCGGTGGTGAACATCTCCGGTAGCACGATCAGGTCGGCACCCTTGGCCTGTTCCAGCAGCAGTTCAAAATGCTCCAGGTTGGCCTGGCGGTCGTGCCAGGCCAGGGTGGTTTGCACCAGGGCGATGTTCAGGTTGGGCAGTGCACTCAGATCACGCATAGTTTCTCGGCTGCTTGACGCAGCGTCTCCTCGCGTTTGGCAAAGCACAGTCGCACCAGGCGCTGGCCTTGCGGTGGGTTCCGGTAGAACACCGAGACCGGGATGGTTGCTACGCCATGCTCGCGGGTCATCCATAGCGACATGGCGACGTCATCCAGGTCCGGGCGAATCTGTGAGTAATCCACCAATTGAAAGTAGGTACCGGCCACCCGGGTAAAGCTGAAACGCGACGGTTCCAGCAGGTCGCAGAACAGGTCGCGCTTGGCTTGATAAAAAGCCGGCAGCTCCTCGACGTGTTCCGGGTGTTCGGCCATGAAGTCTGCCAAAGCGTACTGCAACGGGGTCACGCCGCAAAAGTTGACATATTGATGCACCTTGCGCAGCTCGGCGCTGAGGGCTGGCGGCGCGACCACGTAGCCGGTTTTCCAGCCGGTGACGTGGTAGGTCTTGCCGAACGAACTGACCACAAACGCACGCTGATACAGCTCTTCGTGAGCCAGCACGCTGACGTGGGGCACACCGTCGAACACCAGGTGCTCGTAGACCTCGTCGCTGACCAGGTAGATGTCGCGGTCGCGGATCAACTCGGCCAACTGGTCCAGCTCGGCACGGCTGATCAGGGCACCGGTGGGGTTATGCGGGCTGTTGAGGATGATCATGCGGGTGCGCGGCGACAGCGCAGCGCGCAGTTGCTCGAAGTCCAGGGCGAAATCATCCAGACCCAGTTGCACGTGTACGCAGCGACCGCCTGCCAGTTCCACAGAAGGCTCGTAGCTGTCGTAGGCCGGATCGAACACGATGACTTCATCACCGCTGCGGATCACCGCCTGGATCGCACAGAAGATCGCTTCAGTGGCGCCTGGGGTGATGGTCACTTCGCTGTCGGCATTCACCGTTGCGCCATAGCTGCGGGCGATCTTGGCCGCCACTTGCTGGCGCAGTACCGGCAGGCCGGTCATCGGGGCGTATTGGTTATGGCCCAGGGCAATGTGTCTGCCCACTCCATCGAGCAACTCCTGGGGCCCGTTAAAGTCGGGAAAGCCCTGGGACAGGTTGAGCGCACCGGTTTCGGCAGCGAGTTGCGACATGGTGGTGAAGATGGTGGTGCCGACATTCGGCAGCTTGCTGGTGATCATCGGTGCGCCCCTTGCGGTGAGCCCCAAGTTTTAAGCTGCATGCCGCGAAGGGTCAACCGCCAGGCACAAAAAAAGGGCTCCGAAAGAGCCCTTTTTCAACCGATCAGGATCAGCGCTTGTCGCGGCGCTTTTTGTCGGCCTTCTTGTGGTGCGTCATCATCCGGCGCTTTTTGTTTACCTGGCGGTCGGTGAGGCTGTTCTTGTTACCTTCGTACGGGTTCTCGCCACCCTTGAACTCGATACGGATCGGCGTACCGACCAGTTTCAAGACACGGCGGTAGGTATTTTCCAGGTAACGCACGTAGGACTTCGGCACCTTCTCCAGCTGGTTACCGTGAATCACGATAATCGGCGGGTTGGCACCACCCAAGTGAGCGTAGCGCAGCTTGATCCGACGGTTGTTGACCATCGGCGGCGCGTGCTCGCTGACCGCATCTTCAAGAATCTGGGTCAGGCGGTTGGTCGGCCAGCGGGTAACCGCGGACTTGAACGAGTTCTGCACCGAGGCGTAGAGGTTACCCACGCCGGTACCGTGCAGTGCCGAGATAAAGTGGATATCGGCAAACTCGACGAAGAACAGGCGACGCTGCAGCTCGACCTTGACGTAGTCGCGCTCGCTCGGCGTCATGCCGTCCCACTTGTTGATCGCAATCACCAGGGCGCGACCGGCTTCCAGGGCAAAGCCCAGCAAGTTCAGGTCGTGGTCTACCACGCCTTCGCGGGCGTCCATGACGAAGATCACTACGTTGGCGTCTTTGATCGCCTGCAGGGTTTTCACCACGGAGAACTTTTCAACTTCCTCGTGGATCTTGCCGCGCTTGCGCACACCGGCAGTGTCGATCAGCGTGTACTTCTCGTCGTTACGCTCGAACGGGATGTAGATGCTGTCGCGAGTGGTGCCCGGCTCGTCATAGACGATTACCCGGTCTTCACCGAGCATGCGGTTGACCAGGGTCGACTTGCCGACGTTCGGACGGCCGATGATCGCGATCTTGATACCGTCTTTTTCGCTTGGGCCAGGAATGCGCTTGGCTTCCTCGCCTTCGGCAACGATTTCTTCTTCGCCTTCGACTTCATCCACGTCATCACGCGGGAAGTCGCGCAGGGCGATTTCCAGCATCTGGGTGATGCCGCGACCGTGGGCACCGGCGATCGGGATCGCATCGCCCAGGCCCATCGGGCTGAACTCGGCGCGGGCCATTTCAGGATCGATATTGTCGATCTTGTTGGCCACCACGTAGGAACGCTTGTTGCGCTTGCGCAGGTGCTCGCCAATCATCTGGTCTGCAGCGGTGTAGCCCGCGCGGGCGTCCACCAGGAACAACACGACATCAGCTTCTTCAATGGCCAGCAGCGACTGCTCGGCCATCTTTTCGTCCATGCCATGCTCGTCACCGGAGATACCACCGGTGTCGACAATAATGTAGGAGCGCCCTTGCCACTTTGCCTCACCGTATTGGCGATCACGGGTCAGACCGGACAAGTCGCCGACGATGGCGTCGCGAGTCCTGGTCAGGCGGTTGAACAAGGTGGACTTGCCGACGTTCGGTCGGCCCACCAGGGCGATTACGGGAACCATGCGGCTCTCCACTTCGTTATTTCAGAAAATACAAAAGCCGCTGCAAGGCAGCGGCTGGTGCTCGGGGCAGCGCTCGAAAGCGCCGCATGCCCTGCCGAAGCAGGGCCGCCTGGGAATTACCCCAAGCATAGTCAAACCATTACTTGATGGTCAGCGCTTCCAGTTTGCCGCTGTTGCCATACACGTAAAGCATGTTACCTACCACCAGCGGCCGGGCACGCAGGCCGTCGCTGTCGATACGTTCGCGACCCACGAAGCGACCGTCCACCTGGCTCAGCAGGTGCAGGTAACCTTCAAAGTCGCCTACCGCTACGTAGCTGGAGAACACTTCCGGTGCCGACAACTGACGGCGGGCCAGGGAGTCGTTGCTCCACAATGCAGTGGTGGAACGCTCGTCGACACTTTCAACGGTGCCGGACGCCAGGCTTACGTAGACGCTGCCAAACCCTTGGGCGACACCGGCGTAGCTGGAAGCATCACGCTGCCAGTTGATCCGGCCGCTCTGCACGTCCAGCGCCGCAACACGGCCCTGATAAGTAGCGACGTAAAGGGTATCACCCGACAGCAGCAAGCCACCGTCGATGTCCACTACGCGGTCCAGTTCCGAACGACCTTGAGGAATCGCGACCCGGGTTTCCCAGGCCGGCACGCCGTTCTGGGTGTCCAGGGCGACCACTTTACCGGTCGACAGGCCTGCCAGTGCCAGGTTGCTGGTCACAACCGGACCGCTGGTACCGCGCAAGGTCAGGACCGCCGGCGTGCTGTCATACAACCAGCGCTGGTTACCGGTGGCGGCGTCGAGGCCGATCACACGGTCATCCTGGGTCTGCACGACAACCACGTCACCGTTGGTAGCCGGTGGCGAGAGCACTTCACTGGTCACGCGAGCGCGCCATTTCTCTTCACCGGTGCTCGAATCCAGTGCCACGACGTCGCCTTTCAGCGTGCCGAGCATCACCAGGCCAGAACCCACGCCAACGGCGCCGGACACAGGCAGTTCGAGGTCTTTCTTCCACTTGACGTCGCCGTTCATGCGATCCATGGAGACCACAACACCGGTGGAATCAGCGGCGTAGATAGTGTCACCGTCGATCGCCGGGACCATCAGGTTGTACAGATCGCCCTGACCGTCACCAATGGAGCGGCTCCACTGCTTTTGCAGGACCACTTCTTCCTTGAAGCTGGTCAGCTCGGCCGGAGGCAGTTCTTTTTTGCTGTTGCTGCTGCAACCCGCGGCCAAAACGGCCAGAGCCAGCAATGCTGCATGTTTCCAACGGATCACGTCACGCATCCCCTTTGGCCAAGTCGTCGAGCTTGATTTGTAAGCCACCGACCGCCGCTTCATCAGACAGCGCCGCCTTGGCTTTTTGGTACGCAGCATTGGCTTCGTCGGTACGACCCAATTGGACCAGAAGGTCGCCCTTGAGCTCTTCACGAGTGGCCAGGAATGCCTTGTCAGCATCGCCGTCGAGCAGTTTCAGTGCTTCGTCGGCCTTGTTCTGTGCCGCCAGTACTTGAGCCAGACGCTGACGTGCGATTTCACCCAGTGTCGGGTTGGCCGGCTTGTCGGTGATGGCTTTCAGCTCGGAGGCTGCGTCATCCAGCTTGCCGTTGTCGACCGCAACTTTTGCGACGAACAGGCTGCCGTATTGCGCGTAGGTGCTACCGCCGAATTCGCTCTTCAGCTTGCCGGCCAGGTCTGCAACCTGGGCCAGGTCAGGCTTGCCGTTTGGCGTCAGCGTGGTTTCCAGCAGTTGCTGATAGATAATCGAGGCGCCTTGCGACTGGTTAGCCTGATACTTGTGCCAGGCTTGCCAGCCGAACACCACTACTAAAGCCAGCAAGCCGCCAGTGACCAGGGGCTTGCCGTTGCGCTGCCACCAGTCTTTGAACTCGGCCAGCTGGTCATCATCAGTACTCGACACCCCAATACTCCTTAATCGCTAAATCGGCTGTTTGACAGCTTCAACCCTGCACGATGCAGGTGGCCAGGTGCGCTGCAAGCGCATCAAAGGCAATGCTTTGTTGTTCACCCTGACCACGCAGGGGTTTGAAACTTACCACTTGCTGGGCCAACTCATCATCACCCAGGATCAGTGCATACAACGCACCGCTCTTGTCGGCTTTCTTGAACTGGCTTTTGAAGCTGCCGGCGCCGGCATTGACTTGCAGGCGCAGGTTCGGCAGTTGGTCGCGCAGTTTCTCGCTCAGGGCCAGGGCAGCCAGTTCGGCCGCCTCGCCAAAGGCACAGAAGTACACGTCCACCTGACGGGAGATTTCTTCGGGAACCTGCTCCAGGGTTTCCAGCAGCAGGATCAGCCGCTCGATGCCCATGGCAAAACCTACGCCGGTGGTCGGCTTGCCGCCCATCTGCTCGACCAGGCCGTCGTAACGACCACCGGCACACACCGTGCCCTGGGCGCCGAGCTTGTCGGTGACCCACTCGAACACGGTCTTGCTGTAGTAATCGAGGCCACGCACCAGTTTCGGGTTAATGACGTAAGGAATACCGGCTGCATCCAGGCGAGCCTTGAGGCCCTCGAAGTGGATACGGGACTCGTCGTCCAGGTAGTCGGCCATTTTCGGCGCGTCCACCAGTACGGCCTGGGTCTCGGCGTTCTTGGTGTCCAGTACCCGCAGCGGGTTGGTTTTCAGGCGGCGCTGGCTGTCTTCGTCCAGCTTGTCCAGGTGGGCCGACAGGAATTCCACCAGGGCTTCGCGGTAGCGGCCCCGGGATTCGCTGGTGCCCAGGCTGTTGAGT
This sequence comes from Pseudomonas sp. IPO3774, assembly GCF_013386835.1. Classification (NCBI taxonomy): domain Bacteria; kingdom Pseudomonadati; phylum Pseudomonadota; class Gammaproteobacteria; order Pseudomonadales; family Pseudomonadaceae; genus Pseudomonas; species Pseudomonas sp. IPO3774. The sequence goes on along the minus strand of NZ_JACAQY010000052.1, from coordinate 97,552 downwards.
TCAAGCTTGACCGCATCGCGGATGCCCAGCATGCCCCACAGGCGCCAGGTCAGCACGATCAGCTCGGCGTCGATGTCCGGACCGTCGAGGTTGAAGACTTCCAGGCCGATCTGGTGAAACTGGCGATAACGGCCTTTCTGCGGACGCTCGTGGCGGAACATCGGGCCGATGTACCAGAGCTTCTGCGGCTGGCCACCGCCGGTGAGGCCATGTTCGAGCACCGCACGCACACACGCGGCAGTACCTTCCGGACGCAGGGTCAGGGAGTCACCGTTGCGGTCTTCGAAGGTGTACATCTCTTTTTCGACGATGTCGGTCACTTCACCGATGGAGCGCTTGAACAGCTCGGTGAACTCGACGATCGGCATGCGGATCTGCTTGTAACCGTAGTTATCCAGCAGGCGCGCGACAGTGCCCTCGAAGTAGCGCCACAGGGGCGTCTGCTCAGGCAGGATGTCGTTCATGCCACGAATGGCTTGCAGAGACTTGCTCACATCAAATCCTTAAATTCGTTCGATCAGCCGCGCGCGATAACCGCTGCGTCAGCTTCGACCTTTTCGGCCGCTTTCTGGCGGATCAGCCGTTCCAGCTCATCCACCAGATTGTCATTCGTCAATTTCTGCGACGGCTTGCCGTCGATGTAAATCAGGTTTGGCGTACCACCGGTCAGGCCCACATGGGCCTCTTTGGCCTCACCCGGCCCGTTGACCACACAGCCGATCACCGCGACATCCAGCGGCACCAGCAGGTCTTCGAGGCGTACTTCCAGTTCGTTCATGGTTTTCACCACGTCGAAGTTCTGCCGCGAGCAGCTCGGGCAGGCAATGAAGTTGATGCCACGGGAACGCAAATGCAGGGATTTGAGAATGTCGTAACCGACTTTCACTTCCTCTACCGGGTCTGCCGCGAGGGAGATGCGAATAGTATCGCCAATCCCGTCGGCCAGCAGCATACCGAGACCCACCGCAGATTTCACTGTGCCTGAGCGTAAACCGCCGGCTTCGGTGATACCCAGGTGCAGCGGCTGGACGATTTCCTTGGCCAGCAGGCGGTACGCTTCTACCGCCATGAACACGTCGGAAGCCTTTACGCTGACCTTGAAGTCCTGGAAATTCAGGCGTTCGAGGTGTTCTACGTGGCGCAGCGCGGACTCGACCAGTGCGGCCGGCGTCGGCTCGCCGTACTTCTTTTGCAGGTCTTTTTCCAGGGAGCCGGCGTTGACGCCGATGCGAATTGGAATCCCGCGATCACGGGCGGCATCCACCACGGCGCGAACCCGGTCTTCACGACCGATGTTGCCCGGGTTGATCCGCAGGCAATCGACGCCCAACTCGGCCACGCGCAACGCGATCTTGTAGTCGAAGTGAATATCGGCGACCAGCGGCACCTTGACCAGTTGCTTGATGCGGCCAAAGGCTTCGGCAGCGTCCATGTCCGGTACGGAAACCCGCACGATGTCGACGCCCGCCGCTTCCAGGCGGTTGATCTGGGCGACAGTGGCCGCCACATCATTGGTGTCGCTGTTGGTCATGCTCTGTACTGCGATGGGGGCATCGCCGCCCACCGGCACCGAGCCGACCCAGATCTTGCGCGATACGCGACGTTTGATTGGAGATTCGCCGTGCATGACTTTATTGTCCCAACTTGAGGCGAGCAGTCTCGCCACTGGTGAACGGCGCCACGTCCACAGGCTGGCCGTTGTAGGCCACTTGCGCGCCACGGGCAAAGCCCAGACGCAGCGTCAAAGGAGGCTTGCCGCCCTGGTCAAGTGTATCTCCCTTACGCTTCAGACCACTGAACAGCACCTTGCCGTTGCCATCGGAGACTTGCGTCCAGCAGTCAGCGACGTAGGTAATTTGTACTCGGCCATCACCGGAGATCAGTACCGGGGTGGTTGGCGCGGAAATCGCCGGGGCGACGGGAGCCGTTGTTGCCGGAGCCTGCGCCGGTACTGCTGGCGTTGCTGGCGTATGAGCTGGAGCAGCAGGCGTCACTGCAACCGCTGGAGCGGGTGCGACGGGTGCCACTGCGGCGGCAGTACCTGCTTCGGGCGCAGGCTGCTCGGCGCTTGGCTCTGCCTCAGGCGCCGCCTGACCCTGGGCCACGGCCTGGTCTTCCGGCTCATCCAACGGATGAATCTGGGTGGTGCCGTCGGCGCTTTCGACTTCGACGTGCTCCATGGCGTTGCTGGACAAGTCCTTGCCACGCTGGGCGGTCTGATCCTGCCACCATACAAAACCACCGCCGATCACGGCGATGAGCAGCAACAGGCTGACAATGCGCAAAATGGTGTGGGAAACCCGCACAGGCTCTTCAATGCGGCCAAGACCATGGACATTGCTGCCCTGGGAATCGGTACCGGTGATTTGGTCGAATTCCTGGACCAATGCAGCCTGGTCGATACCCAGCAACTTCGCGTAGGCGCGGATATAGCCGCGGGCAAAGGTATGCCCTGGCAGCTTGTCGAATGCGCCAGCTTCAAGGTTGCCCAATGAAGTCGTGGTCAAATTGAGCTTGAGGGCCACTTCTGCCAGCGACCAACCATTGCTTTCGCGGGCCTGACGCAAGGTCTCGCCTGGGTTTCCACGATTAGCTGCTACAACTTCCGGGTGCGCCGCTTTCATCATTGCTCCGACAGGTATTGCTGATATTCCGGCGTACCGGGATAGAGTCGTTCGAGTTGCTGGCCAAAACGTGCGGCCTTGTCGCGTTCTTCATGAACCGTCGCCAGGCGCACACCGAGCAATAGACTACGTGCATTTTGCCCGCTCAGCAGGCTAAAACGCTCGTAATAGTCACGTGCCGGCACATAATGCCTGTCTTCGAAGGACAACTCAGCCATTTCGAGCAAGGCCCGTGGCTGGCGCTGGTTCAGGTGCAGGGCTTTTTCCAGTTGCTGGCGTGCGGTGTCGCGCTGGCCGAGAAGCATTGAGGTCACCCCCAGGTTCTCGAAAACCCGCGAACGCTCAGGATAGAGGGTATCGGCCGCAGCCTGCTGGAAATATTCGGATGCCTGGGCATAACGTTTCTGCGCAAACAAAAAACTGCCGTAGTTATTCAGCAGTCTTGGGTCGCCAGGGCGTGTGGCCAGGGCCTTTTGGAAATATTGATCGGCCAATTCGGGCTCGGCCTGGGCCTGGAACACCAAGGCCAACGCAGCATTGGCGTCGGCGTCGCTGCCATCCAGCTCGAGGGCTTTTTTCAGCGGCACCTTGGCCTGTTCGGTCATCCCTTGCTGCAAGTACCCCAAGCCCAGCTGCACATAGGCAGCTCGCGCTTCGTCACGGCCCTTGCCGGTTTGCAACGGGCTGTCATGGCCCGATGAAACACAGCCAGCCGCGAGGCTGGCAACAAGCAAAAGCAGCGCAAGGCGCAAGGGCATAGAGATCCTCTCTCAGGTTCGAGTCGCGGCGCTTTGCGGCATATCGTCGGCGGCACTCAATTCACGCACGGCGATATAACGTTCGCTGCGACGGGTGCGATCCAGCACCTGTCCTACCAATTGGCCACATGCCGCATCGATGTCTTCGCCGCGGGTGGTGCGCACGGTGACATTGAAGCCTGCATGGTGCAGTTGATCCTGGAAACGGCGGATGGCGTTGTTGCTCGGCCGCTCATAGCCAGAATGGGGAAACGGGTTAAACGGAATCAGGTTGATCTTGCACGGTACGTTCTTGAGCAACTCGATCATCTCGACCGCGTGCTCGACCTTGTCGTTGATGTCCTTGAGCATGGTGTACTCAATGGTCAACACACGCTTTTCGCCCAAGGTCGCCATGTAGCGCTGGCAAGATTCGAGCAGCATCTTAAGCGGATACTTCTTGTTGATCGGCACCAATTGGTTACGCAATGCGTCATTCGGTGCGTGCAGCGACAACGCCAGGGAGACGTCGATGTGCTTGGCCAGCTCATCGATCATCGGTACCACGCCGGAGGTCGACAGGGTCACGCGGCGCTTGGAGATACCGTAGCCCAGGTCGTCCATCATCAGGTGCATGGCCGCGACAACGTTGTCGAAGTTCAGCAGCGGCTCGCCCATGCCCATCATCACCACGTTGGTGATGGCACGGTCGGCGGTCGCCGGGATGCTGCCGAACGATTTATTGGCAATCCACACCTGGCCGATGACTTCGGCGGCGGTGAGGTTGCTGTTGAAACCTTGCTTGCCGGTGGAGCAGAAACTGCAGTCCAGGGCACAGCCTGCCTGGGACGAAACGCACAGAGTGCCGCGTTTGCCCTGGGGAATGTACACGGTCTCGACGCAGCTGCCGGACGCCACGCGCACCACCCACTTACGGGTGCCGTCGGTGGAAATGTCCTCGCTGACCACTTCGGGGCCGCGAACTTCGGCAATGGCCTTGAGCTTGTCGCGCAGGGCCTTGCTGACGTTCGTCATGGCGTCGAAATCATCGACGCCAAGATGGTGAATCCACTTCATTACCTGAGCGGCACGAAAACGCTTCTCCCCGATTGAGTCGAAGAATTTTTCCATTTCCTGTTGAGTCAGACCCAGCAGGTTGGTTTTTGCAGTCAATGTAGTCATGGATTCACCTTCGCTCTTTTAAGCCAATGCTTAGCGAGCGGTTACTTCAGTAGCAGCGAAAAAGTACGAGATTTCGCGGGCAGCAGCGGCTTCGGAGTCCGAACCGTGAACGGCGTTGGCGTCGATCGATTCAGCGAAGTCAGCACGGATGGTGCCGGCAGCAGCTTCTTTAGGGTTGGTAGCGCCCATCAGCTCACGGTTCAGAGCGATAGCGTTTTCGCCTTCCAGAACCTGAACAACAACAGGGCCGGAGATCATGAAGGCAACCAGGTCGCCGAAGAAACCACGAGCGCTGTGCTCAGCGTAGAAGCCTTCAGCTTCAGCCTTGGACAGTTGCTTGAGTTTCGAAGCTACAACCTTCAGGCCGGCTTTTTCGAAACGAGTGGTGATCTCGCCGATGACGTTTTTTGCAACAGCGTCAGGCTTGATGATGGAGAAAGTACGTTGAACAGCCATGGTGTAACTCCAGAAACGGTAATTTGCGAAAAATTAAACCCGCGAATTATACGCGGGTTCTTGGGTATTGCCTAACTGCGTAAAAAGGCGATTCAGTCTGCTTCTTCGATCCACAGGCCTTGTATCGCCTCAAGAACCTTTTCGCCACCCCGATCCGGGATGTCGTCAAATTCCGGCAGCTGCATCACCAGGTTGCGCAACTTGACGAAGTTCACCGACAGAGGATCGACATCCGGGTGAGCTTCAGCAAGTTGTATAGCGATTTCTTGTACATCAACCCATTTCAGGCTCATGACATTTCCTTGAATCAATGCGGCGCTTCGGCGGCATGGTTGAGCGAATACTTCGGAATCTCGACGGTGAGGTCTTCTGTTCCCACTTTTGCCTGACAGCTCAATCGCGACGTCGGCTCAAGGCCCCACGCCCTATCAAGATAGTCCTCTTCCAGCTCATCAGCCTCTTCCAGGCTATTGAAACCTTCGCGAATGATGCAATGGCACGTGGTACAGGCGTTAACGCCGCCGCAGGCGCTTTCGATCTCGATGTGGTTATCGTGAGCGACTTCGAGAATGGACTTGCCGGTCTCAGCCTCCACAACCATACCGTCCGGGCAATGCTCGGCGTGTGGCAGAAAAATGATCTGCGGCATCAGTTAATCCTCAAGTTCGTTCAAGTTGCGGCCCGCCAGGGCGGCTTTCACCGTCTGGTCCATGCGACGGGCGGCAAAGGCATCGGTCACTTGCGACAGGCGCTTGGTCTGTTGCTCGATGGCGTAACCATCGGTGCCTTTCATCAATTCAGCCAGTTCCTGCATTTGCAGGTCGATAACCATGCGCTCTTCGGCATCCAGCAGACGCTCGCCGTCAGCTTCAAGGGCGCCCTGCACCGCTTCGAGCAGGCGCTGGGCGTCGACTTGCTGCTCACGCAGCACGCGGGCGACCTTGTCGTCCCCGGCGTACTGGAACGAATCCTTGAGCATCTTGGCGATTTCGCCGTCGGTCAGGCCGTAGGACGGCTTGACCTGGATGCTGGCTTCAACGCCGGAGGCCAGTTCGCGAGCGGCAACGCTGAGCAAGCCGTCGGCGTCGACCTGGAAGGTCACGCGAATCTTCGCCGCACCAGCCACCATCGCCGGAATGCCGCGCAATTCGAAGCGCGCCAGGGAACGGCAGTCGCTGATCAGCTCACGCTCGCCCTGCAGCACATGAATCATCATGGCCGTCTGACCATCTTTGTACGTGGTGAAGTCCTGGGCGCGGGCAACGGGGATGGTGGTGTTGCGTGGAATCACCTTCTCCATCAGGCCGCCCATGGTTTCCAGCCCCAGAGACAACGGGATCACGTCAAGCAGAAGCAGTTCGCCACCATCACGCTTGTTACCGGCGAGGGTATCGGCCTGGATCGCGGCACCGATAGCCACCACTTGATCCGGGTCGATTTCAGTCAGCGGCTGACGGCCGAAGGCTTCAGCGACCGCCTCACGAACACGCGGCACGCGGGTCGAACCACCCACCATGACCACGGCGACCACGTCTTCCAGCTCGACACCGGAATCACGCACGGCGCGGCGGCAGGCTTTCAGGCTGCGGGCGACCATCGGTTCGATCAACGAATCGAACGCTTCACGGGTCAATTGAGCCGACCAGCTACCGTAGGAAACTTCAACCGACGCAGCGTCAGTCAGCGCTTCTTTGGCGGCACAGGCAGTTTGCAGCAAATTACGTTGCGCACCCGGGTCCAGGTCGGCAGACAAGCCGGCGCTGGTGATGATCCAGCCAGCAATGGCGTGATCGAAGTCATCGCCACCCAGGGCGGTATCGCCACCGGTAGCCAGCACTTCGAAGACACCGCCGGTCAGGCGCAGGATCGAAATATCAAAGGTACCGCCGCCCAGGTCGTAAATAGCCACCAGGCCTTCGGCGTGCTGATCCAGGCCGTAAGCCACAGCGGCTGCGGTCGGCTCGTTGAGCAGGCGCAGCACGTTCAGGCCGGCAAGTTTCGCCGCATCCTTGGTGGCCTGGCGCTGAGCGTCATCGAAATATGCAGGAACAGTAATCACCGCACCTACCAGTTCGCCACCCAAGGTGGTCTCGGCGCGCTGGCGCAAGACCTTGAGGATATCGGCCGACACTTCCACCGGGCTTTTCGGGCCCTGGATCGTGTCGATGAACGGCATATGTGATTCGCCGCCGACAAAGCGGTATGGAAGCTGGTCGCCCAGCTGCTTGACGTCGGACAAACCACGACCCATCAAGCGCTTGACCGACAGCACGGTATTCAAAGGATCGGTAGACGCCGCCAGCTTGGCCGACTCGCCCACTTCGGTGCGGTCAGCGTGATAACGCACGGCAGACGGCAGGATGACCTGGCCATCCGCGTCGGGCAGCGGCTCGGAAAGACCGCTGCGCAATGCAGCGACCAGCGAATTGGTAGTGCCCAAGTCAATCCCGACCGCCAGACGACGCTGGTGCGGTTGAGGACTTTGACCGGGTTCGGCGATCTGCAGTAGGGCCATGGTAATCAGGACTTATCTGTATATCAGGCGTGCAACCTGGGCGGCACTGGGTTAATCGTCGAGGCGCTCTTCTAACTGGCGCACTTCGTAGGTGAGCTTGTCGAGGAACTGCATGCGCCGCATCAGGCGTTCGGCCTGTTCACGTTGCGCTGCATCATCCCAACAGGCTGCGAAGCTTTCGTTGAGTTCATCCTGGGCCACTTTCAGACGGCGCTTGAACACTGCGACTCCGGCCAGATCAGCCTCGTCCTGCAGTTCTTCAAGCTCCTCGCGCCATTGCATCTGCTGCATCAGGAAATCAGGGTCCTGGACCGTGACTTCAAGCGGCAGCTCGCGACCGCCCATCGCGAGCAGGTAGCGCGCGCGTTTGGGAGGGTTCTTGAGCGTCTGATAGGCTTCGTTGAGGCTGGCTGATTGCTCCAGCGCCAGGCGTTGCTCACGCTCGGAAGCGTCAGCGAAGCGGTCCGGATGCACCCCACGCGCCAGTTCACGGTAGCGCGTGGCAAGCTGTTCAAGGTCCAGTCGAAAACTCGGCTGCAGCTCGAACAAAGCGAAATGACAAGGAGTACCCACGATCAGCCTCAGATGTTGAAGCTTTCGCCGCAGCCACATTCACCGCGCACGTTGGGGTTGTTGAACTTGAAGCCTTCGTTCAACCCTTCCTTGACGAAATCGAGTTCGGTGCCGTCCAGGTAGGTCAGGCTTTTCGGGTCGATGATCACTTTTTCGCCGTGACTCTCGAACACCTGATCTTCCTCGACCACCTCGTCGACAAACTCCAGCACGTAGGCAAGGCCGGAACAGCCTGTGGTGCGAACACCCAGACGAATCCCCTCACCTTTACCGCGCCCATTCAGGGAGCGGCGAATGTGCTGCGCAGCCGCTTCTGTCATGCTGATAGCCATCGTGACTCCTTACTCGTCGCCAAATTGCTTAGATCAAGCCTTTCTTCTGCTTGTAGTCGCGAACGGCCGCCTTGATGGCGTCTTCTGCGAGTACCGAGCAGTGGATTTTCACTGGCGGCAAGGCCAGTTCTTCGGCCAGCTGGGTGTTGCTGATAGTCACAGCCTCATCCAGGGTCTTGCCTTTCATCCATTCGGTCGCCAGGGAGCTGGAGGCGATGGCCGAACCGCAACCGTAGGTCTTGAACTTGGCGTCTTCGATAACGCCAGCTTCGTTGACCTTGATCTGCAGGCGCATAACGTCGCCGCACGCCGGAGCGCCGACCATGCCGGTGCCGACATCAGGGTCTTCCGCGTTCATCTTGCCGACGTTGCGCGGGTTTTCGTAGTGGTCGATGACCTTTTCGCTGTAAGCCATGGTACTGAATCCTCACTCATCAGGGCCGCTCTGGAACCCTGCAAATACGCCTGCGTTTTCCGCCACGTCTTTACAGAGCCTTTTGGGTGGCGGCTTCTATATTTAGTGTGCCGCCCACTCGATCTTGGAAATGTCGACACCGTCCTTGTACATGTCCCACAGCGGGGACAAGGTACGCAGCTTGGTGACGGCCTCGCAGACTTTCTGCGCGGCGTAGTCGACTTCTTCTTCGGTGGTGAAACGGCCGAATGTAAAGCGGATCGAGCTGTGAGCCAGTTCGTCGTTGCGGCCCAGGGCGCGCAGGACGTAAGACGGCTCAAGGGAAGCCGAGGTGCAGGCCGAGCCGGACGAAACCGCCAGGTCCTTGAGCGCCATGATCAGCGACTCGCCTTCGACGTAGTTGAAGCTCAAATTCAGGTTGTGCGGTACACGGGCGGTCATGCTGCCGTTGATGTACAGCTCTTCAAGGTGCTCGACCTGCTTGTAGAAGCGATCGCTCAGGGCCTTGATGCGCACGTTTTCGGCAGCCATGTCTTCCTTGGCCACACGGAACGCTTCGCCGATGCCGACGATCTGGTGGGTCGCCAGGGTGCCCGAACGCATGCCGCGCTCGTGACCGCCGCCGTGCATGGTGGCTTCGATACGTACGCGAGGCTTGCGGCTCACGTAGAGCGCGCCAATGCCTTTAGGGCCGTAGGTCTTGTGGGCAGAGAACGACATCAGGTCGACTTTCAGTTTCGACAGGTCAATATCGACCTTGCCGGTGGACTGCGCAGCGTCGACGTGCAGCAACACACCCTTGGAGCGGGTCAGCTCGCCGATGGCGGCGATGTCGTTGATGGTGCCGATTTCGTTGTTCACGTGGATCACGGAAACCAGGATGGTGTCTTCACGCATCGCGGCTTCGATCATCGCAGGGGTCACGATACCGTCGGTGGTTGGCTCGAGGTAGGTAACCTCAAAACCTTCACGCTCCAGTTGGCGCATGGTGTCGAGGACAGCCTTGTGCTCAATCTTGGTGGTGATCAGGTGTTTGCCTTTGGTCGCGTAGAAATGCGCCGCACCCTTGATTGCCAGGTTGTCGGACTCGGTGGCACCGGAGGTCCAGACGATTTCACGTGGGTCGGCATTCACCAGGTCAGCGACCTGGCGACGAGCGTTTTCCACTGCTTCTTCGGCTTTCCAGCCGAAAACGTGGGAACGGGACGCCGGGTTACCGAAGTTTCCGTCAACCAGCAGGCATTCGCTCATCTTTTGCGCGACACGCGGATCAACCGGGGTGGTCGCTGAGTAATCAAGGTAAATCGGCAATTTCATGGACTTTCTCCTAAATCAGGCTGGCTGGCGTGCCGTTAGCTCTTCGGCTGTCACTCGACGGCGGACGCTTCAATCTTGTCCAGACGCGGCGCCTTGGTGTTGCAACGGCGCTGGTCCTGACGCTGGGCTACTTCTTGCACCTCACGGCGAGTCACAAGATCAGCCAAGCTGATACCACTCAAAAACTCATGGATCTGCAGGCTCAGGTCACACCACAAGTGGTGCGTGAGGCAGGTGTCACCAGCGTGGCAATCACCCAGCCCCTGGCATTTGGTGGCATCGACGGATTCATTCACCGCGTCGATCACCTGGGCGACCTGGATGCCCTGCATGTCGCGGGACAATTGATAGCCGCCGCCTGGACCACGAACGCTGGAAACCAGATTGCTGCGGCGCAACTTGGCGAACAACTGCTCGAGGTAGGACAGGGAAATGCCTTGGCGCTCGGAGATATCGGCCAGGGACACCGGCCCATTTTGCGCGTGCAAGGCCAGGTCAAGCATGGCGGTCACCGCGTATCGGCCTTTTGTAGTCAGTCTCATGGACAAGTACCAAGGTGTTTCAGAATGGGAGCAAGTATGCGATTCCCGAGTATTTAAGTCAACTATAAGACCTAGTACTTTAGTCAGGAATACCCGTAAAAAGGGCGCGCGAATCATAGCAGGGCGGGACGGGATGGACCAGCGGGAACAGGGCCAAGCGGGAATTCGGGACTAATGAAGGTCAAAATGTGGGAGCGGGCTTGCTCGCGAATGCGGTGATTCAGTCAATATATTCGGTGACTGACGCGCAGCTTTCGCGAGCAAGCCCGCTCCCACATGGGTTTTGCAGTGATTGCGAGACTTCAGCCAGCCTTGGTGGCGGCACTTTCGTCCTTGATCTCGGCGAAGTCTTCCTTGCGCAGCTCAGGCAGATCCTTGGCGCAGTAGCTGCTGCCGAGGTCTTTCAGGGCACCGCACATACCGTCCAGCTTGCCGTCCACCGCTTGCAGGTGATCCAGCAACTGACCGATGGCACGCGCTACCGGGTCAGGCATGTCTTCGCTGACGCCATAGGCATCGAAGCCGATCTTCTCGGCCATGGCCTTGCGCTTGGCTTCCTGCTCATCACCGACCTCCGGCTTGACGATGATCCGCCCGGGAATGCCGACAACCGTTGCGCCAGGCGGTACAGCCTTGGTCACCACAGCATTGGAGCCGACCTTGGCGCCCGCACCGACGGTAAACGGACCGAGCACCTTCGCGCCCGCCCCGACTACAACGCCATCTTCCAGCGTAGGGTGGCGCTTGCCTTTGTTCCAGGTTGTGCCACCCAGGGTCACGCCCTGGTACAGGGTCACGTCATCACCAATCTCGGCGGTCTCGCCAATAACGATGCCCATGCCGTGGTCGATAAAGAAACGACGGCCGACCTTGGCGCCCGGATGAATCTCAATCCCGGTCAACCAACGGCCGAAGTTCGACACCAGCCGCGCCAGCCATTTCCAGCCCATGCCCCACAAGGCGCCGGACAGGCGATGGATCCAGATCGCGTGCATGCCCGGGTAGCAGGTCAGCACTTCAAAGGCGTTGCGCGCCGCCGGGTCACGGTGGAAAACACTCTGGATATCTTCTCGCAAACGCTCGAACATTTTTAATCCTTCCGCTTAAGAAGCTCGCCACGGGCCGCTTTCTGGGTTTCCGTGAGGATGCCACGCAATATATTCATTTCTGCCCGGCTGACCGAGCTGCGTCCGTATAGCCGGCGCAGACGCGCCATCAAGTGCCGCGGTTTTTCCGGATCGAGGAACTCGATGGCCACCAGGGTTTGCTCCAGGTGCTCATAGAATCGCTCCAGCTCGTCCATGGTGGCCAGTTCGCCACTCTTGGTCGATGCAACCTCATCCTTTTCAACCTTGCTTGGCTGGCCTTCAGCAGCCAGCCAGGCCATGCGCACTTCATAGCTCAACACCTGCACCGCTGCCCCGAGGTTCAGCGAACTGAACTCAGGGTCTGATGGAATGTGCACGTGATAATGACATCGCTGCAGCTCTTCATTGGTCAGGCCGGAGTCTTCACGGCCGAATACCAAGGCGATTTCAGCGCCGCCGGCGGCCTCTTCCACGACTTTGGTCCCGCATTCGCGAGGATCCAGCAGCGGCCAGGGGATGCGACGGTCGCGAGCGCTGGTGCCGAGCACGAGGTTGCAGCCGACCAGGGCGTCTTCCAGGGTGGCAACGACCTGGGCTTTTTCGAGGATGTCATTGGCGCCGGACGCGCGCGCATCGGCCTCGTGGTGCGGGAACACACGCGGCTCCACCAGCACCAGGCGCGTCAGCCCCATGTTCTTCATGGCTCGCGCCACGCCGCCGATATTGCCGGGATGACTGGTATTGACGAGGACGACACGGATGTTTTGCAGCAAGGGAAGCGCTCTCGGACACGGGAAAGGGGAGCAAATCTTACAGAACAGCCTAAGGTTATGCCATGAAAGGTAACGTCGTCCTTCACCTGAAGAAAGTTTCTGCTAGAATGCTCGGCTTTCTTTAACAACCTTAGGTGACACATCCATGCAGCCCATGCTGAATATCGCGCTGCGCGCCGCCCGCAGCGCCAGTGAATTGATCTTCCGCTCCATCGAGCGCCTGGATACCATCAAGGTCGACGAAAAAGACGCCAAGGATTACGTATCCGAGGTGGATCGCGCCGCCGAGCAGAAAATCATCGACGCGCTGCGCAAGGCCTACCCTACCCACGGCATCCTCGGTGAAGAAACCGGTTTGCACAAAGGTAGCGGCGAAGGCGAAGACTACCTGTGGATCATCGACCCACTGGATGGCACCACCAACTTCCTGCGCGGTATCCCGCACTTTGCCGTGAGCATTGCCTGCAAATACCGTGGCCGCCTGGAACACGCCGTTGTGCTGGACCCGGTTCGCCAGGAAGAATTCACCGCCAGCCGTGGCCGTGGCGCCCAGTTGAACGGTCGCCGCCTGCGTGTCAGCGGTCGCACCAGCCTCGACGGCGCCCTGCTGGGTACCGGCTTCCCATTCCGTGACGACCAGATGGACAACCTGGAAAACTACCTGGGCATGTTCCGCGCCCTGGTTGGCCAGACCGCCGGCATCCGTCGCGCCGGCGCAGCCAGCCTGGACCTGGCATATGTCGCTGCCGGCCGTTTTGATGCGTTCTGGGAGTCGGGCCTGTCCGAGTGGGACATGGCTGCAGGCGCACTGCTGATTCAAGAAGCGGGCGGCCTGGTGAGCGACTTCACCGGTGGTCACGACTTCCTGGAGAAGGGTCACGTGGTTGCCGGCAACACCAAATGCTTCAAGGCAGTCCTGACGGCGATCCAGCCGCATCTGCCGGCTTCGCTGAAGCGCTAAGCGAGCGAGCACAAAAAAGCACCCCTCGGGGTGCTTTTTTTATACCTGGGATTACTGCTGCGGCTGGTTCTGACCGATAACCAGGCGCCCTTCCTTGTCGACGGGGATCTGGTTGCCCGGATCACGATCCATGCGCACGGAGCCTTCCTTGCCGTCCAGGGTGTAACGTACGTCGTACCCGACAACCTTGTCGCTGATGTCATTAACGGTATTACAACGAGTTTGCGTGGTGGTGTAGGTATCGCGGTTCTGCATGCCTTCCTGAACCTTGTTACCAGCGTAACCGCCACCGACCGCACCGGCCACGGTGGCCAGCTTCTTGCCATTACCGCCGCCGACCTGATTACCCAACAGGCCGCCCGCCAGCGCACCGACCACCGTACCGACGATCTGATGCTGATCCTGCACAGGTTTCTGCCGGGTTACGGCAACATCCTTGCATACTTCACGCGGGGTTTTAATCTGGGTTTTCACCGGCTGCACCGCCAGCACTTGCGCATACTCAGGGCCGCTTTTTACCAGGCTGTAGGTGGCAACAGCACCCCCGGCAGTCACACCGACAGCACCCAATACCGCACCAACCAGTAACGACTTGTTCACGTGAACCTCCTGACCATCACAAACGGACCGAACGATCCGCGCTATACCCAGCCTTGGAGCAAAAAAAAAGGCGCGAGTTCAATACTCGCGCCTTATTTGTAACAGCAGATCAACAATCACCCATCAAGGGCGGTCGTCGACCTCCTTGCCGGTGCTGGCAGGAGGGATCAAGTCTTCGCTGTTGAGGTTCAGCCAGATCAGTACCACGTTGGCGATGTAGATCGACGAGTAGGTACCCGCCAGCACGCCGATGAACAGCGACAGCGAGAAGCCCCACAGGTTGTCGCCACCGAACACCATCAGTGCGGCAATCGCCAGCAAGGTGGAGATCGAAGTCGCCATGGTGCGCAGCAGGGTCTGGGTGGTGGAGATGTTGATGTTCTCGATCAACGTCGCCTTGCGCAGCACCCGGAAGTTCTCACGAACCCGGTCGAATACCACGATGGTGTCGTTGAGGGAGTAGCCAATGATTGCCAGCACCGCCGCCAATACCGTCAGATCGAAGGTGATCTGGAAGTAGGCCAGGATACCCACGGTCACGATCACGTCGTGGATCAGCGACACAATGGCGCCGACACCGAACTTCCACTGAAAGCGGAAAGCCAGGTAGATCATGATGCCGACCAGCGCCATCAGCATGCCGAGGCCGCCCTGGTCGCGCAGCTCTTCACCTACCTGCGGGCCCACGAACTCGACGCGCTTGACCGACGCCGGGTTGTCGCCGCCGACCTTCTGCAAGGCCTCGGCTACCTGGTGCCCCAGTTGCGGGTCTTCGCCGGGCATCCGCACCAGCAGGTCGGTGGTTGCACCAAAGCTCTGGACGATGGCTTCGTGATAGCCAGCCTTGACCAGCTCGTTGCGCACCAGGCTAACGTCGGCCGGCTTCTCGTAGGTCAGCTCGATGAGCGTACCGCCGGTGAAGTCCAGACCGTAGTTCAGGCCCTTATGGAACCAGCTGAACAACGCCAGAACGGTCAGGAGCATGGTGAAGCCGAACGCAACGTTGCGAACGCCCATGAAGTTGATTGTACGTAACATGGCAGCCCCTTAAATCCACAACTTCTTGAAGTCACGTCCGCCAAAGATCAGGTTGACCATTGCGCGGGTCACCATGATGGCCGTGAACATCGAGGTAAAGATACCGAGGGACATGGTCACCGCAAAACCTTTGACCGGGCCTGTGCCCATGGCAAAGAGAATCCCGCCGACCAACAGGGTGGTCAGGTTGGAGTCGAGAATTGCAGTAAATGCCCGGCCGAAGCCTTCGTTGATTGCCCGTTGCACGGTCATGCCCGCAGCAATCTCTTCACGAATCCGCGAGAAGATCAGTACGTTGGCGTCAACCGCCATACCCATGGTGAGTACGATACCGGCGATACCTGGCAGGGTCAGCGTTGCACCCAGCAGCGACATCAGGGCCAGCAGCATCACCATGTTGCCCGCCAGCGCGACGGTGGCGATGACGCCGAAGAAGCGATAGATGGCGATGATGAACAGGGAGACGAACAGCATGCCCCACAGAGCAGCGTCGATACCCTTGGTGATGTTGTCAGCACCCAGGCTCGGGCCGATGGTACGTTCTTCAGCGAAGTACATCGGGGCGGCCAGGCCACCGGCACGCAGCAGCAGCGCCAGTTCGGATGACTCACCCTGGCCGTTCAGGCCGGTGATGCGGAATTGAGCACCCAGCGGCGACTGGATGGTCGCCAGGCTGATGATCTTCTTCTCTTCTTTAAAGGTCTGTACCGGTACGTCTTTCTCGACGCCGTCGACCACTTGCTTGGTGTAGGTGGTGACAGGACGCTGCTCGATGAAGATCACCGCCATGCTGCGACCGACGTTGCTGCGGGTTGCGCGGCTCATCAGTTCGCCGCCGTGGCCATCCAGGCGGATGTTCACTTCAGGCGTACCGTGCTCGCCGAAACCAGCCTTGGCGTCGGTCACCTGGTCACCCGTAATGATCAAGCCACGCTCGATCAGTGCAGGTGGACGATTGCCTTCACGGAACTCGAACTCTTCTGCAGTAGCACGGGTAGCACCCGGCTCAGCCGCCAGGCGGAATTCCAGGTTGGCTGTTTTACCCAGGATACGCTTGGCTTCAGCGGTGTCCTGCACGCCCGGCAGTTCAACCACGATGCGGTTGGCACCCTGGCGCTGAACGATCGGCTCGGCCACACCCAGCTCGTTGACGCGGTTACGTACCGTGGTCAAGTTCTGCTTGATCGAGTATTCACGGATTTCCGCCAGCTTGGCCGGGGTCATCGCCAGACGCAGTACCGCCTGACCATTGAGGTCGGCCGGAACAATGTCGAAATCGTTGAAGTTCTTGCGGATCAGCGCACGGGCCTGTTCGCGGGTTGCTTCGTCAGCAAAGCCCAGCTGGATGGCACCGTTGAGCTGCGGCAGGCTGCGATAACGCAGGCGCTCTTTACGCAGCAGGCTCTTCACATCGCCTTCGTAGACTTTCAGGCGAGCGTCGAGGGCCTTGTCCATGTCCACTTCCAGCAGAAAGTGCACACCACCGGACAAGTCCAGACCCAGCTTCATCGGGTGTGCGCCGATCGCGCGCAGCCATTTTGGCGTGGTCTGTGCCAGGTTCAGTGCGACGACGTAGTCATCACCCATGACCTTGCGCACAACGTCTTTTGCCGGCAATTGGTCTTCTTGCTTGGTCAGGCGCAACAAGCCGCCCTTCGCATCAGCAGCCAAACTTGCCGCTTTAACCTGGATACCCGCGTCGGTGAGCGCTTTGCTCGCACGGTCCAGATCAGCCTGATTGACCTGCAGCGCAGTGCTGGCGCCAGTGATCTGGATAGCCGGGTCATCAGGATAGAGATTGGGAGCGGAATAAATAAAACCGATCGCCAGCACCGCCAGGATCAGTACGTATTTCCACAGAGGGTATTTGTTCAGCATCACGCCGCCCGCTTATAACGCGGGGCGCCTTGCGCGCCCCGTCGATTGGTAAAGGTTGTTACTTAGATCGCTTTGAGCGTGCCTTTTGGCAGCGTGGCAGCGATGGCGCCCTTCTGGAACTTCATTTCTACGGTGTCGGAGACTTCCAGAACCACGAAAGCGTCGGACACTTTAGTGATCTTGCCGGCGATGCCGCCAGTGGTCACGACTTCGTCGCCTTTCTGCAAGCTGCCCAGCAGGTTCTTCTGCTCTTTGGCGCGCTTGGCCTGTGGACGCCAGATCATCAGGTAGAAGATGACCAGGAAGCCGACCAGGAAAATCCACTCAAAACCACCGCCCATAGGACCGGCAGCGGCCGGTGCAGCGGCATCAGCCATGGCATTAGAGATAAAAAAGCTCATTTAGCACTCCAGTTGCAAATAGTGAATCTTAGGGTCGGAAAACTCAGTCCAAGGGCGGCACAGGCAGCCCGCGCTTGGCATAGAAGGCATCGACGAAGGCGGCCAATGTACCCTGTTGAATAGCCTCGCGCAAACCAGCCATCAGGACTTGGTAGTGACGCAAATTGTGGATGGTATTCAACATGCTACCCAGCATTTCCCCACACTTGTCCAGATGGTGCAGATAAGCGCGCGAGAAGTTCTGGCAGGTGTAGCAGTCACAGGTAGGATCCAGCGGCGATTCATCATGGCGATGGAACGCGTTACGGATCTTCAGCACGCCTGTATCGATGAACAGATGCCCATTGCGGGCATTACGGGTTGGCATCACGCAATCGAACATGTCCACACCGCGGCGCACACCCTCTACGAGATCCTCCGGTTTGCCAACGCCCATAAGGTAACGAGGTTTGTCAGCCGGCATCAGGCCCGGCAGGTAATCCAGCACCTTGATCATCTCGTGCTTGGGCTCGCCCACCGACAGGCCGCCGATGGCCAGGCCGTCGAAGCCGATCTTGTCCAGGCCTTCCAGCGAGCGCTTGCGCAAGCTTTCATGCATGCCGCCCTGCACGATACCGAACAGGGCAGCGGTGTTATCGCCATGGGCGTTTTTCGAGCGCTGGGCCCAACGCAACGACAGCTCCATGGAAATCCGCGCGACGTCTTCATCGGCCGGGTACGGCGTGCACTCGTCGAAAATCATCACGATGTCGGAGCCCAGGTCACGTTGCACCTGCATCGACTCTTCCGGGCCCATGAACACTTTAGCGCCGTCGACCGGGGAGGCGAAGGTCACGCCCTCCTCCTTGATCTTGCGCATGGCGCCCAGGCTGAACACCTGGAAACCACCGGAGTCAGTGAGGATCGGGCCTTGCCACTTCATGAAGTCATGCAGGTCGCCATGCTTCTTGATCACTTCGGTGCCCGGGCGCAGCCACAGGTGGAAGGTGTTGCCGAGGATGATCTCGGCGCCCGTGGCGACGATGTCACGCGGCAGCATGCCTTTTACCGTGCCGTAGGTTCCGACCGGCATAAAAGCCGGGGTCTCGACGGTACCGCGAGGGAAAGTCAAACGGCCGCGGCGAGCTTTACCATCCGTGGCCAGCAATTCAAACGACATACGACTCATGATTGTTCCTCTGGGCCGCGCGGCGCCGGATTACGGGTGATAAACATCGCATCACCGTAGCTGAAAAAACGGTATCCGTTATCGATGGCGGCTTGATAAGCGGCCATGGTCTCGGGATAACCGGCAAATGCCGACACCAGCATCAACAGCGTGGATTCCGGCAAATGGAAATTGGTCACCAGGGCATCGACCACATGAAACGGCCGGCCCGGGTAGATAAAGATGTCTGTGTCGCCACTGAACGGCTTGAGCACGCCATCGCGCGCCGCGCTTTCCAGCGAGCGCACGCTGGTCGTACCGACCGCCACCACCCGCCCGCCGCGCGCCTTGCACGCGTCAACCGCATCCACGACGTCCTGGCTGACTTCCAGCCACTCGCTGTGCATATGGTGGTCTTCGATGTTATCCACACGCACCGGCTGAAACGTGCCGGCCCCCACGTGCAGGGTCACATAGGCCGTTTCAACGCCTTTGGCGGCAATCGCATCCAGCAGCGGCTGGTCGAAATGCAGCCCCGCCGTCGGTGCAGCCACCGCGCCCAGGCGCTGGGAATACACCGTCTGATAACGCTCGCGGTCCGAGTCTTCATCCGGGCGGTCTATATAAGGAGGCAACGGCATATGGCCGACGCGTTCCAGCAGCGGCAACACTTCCTCGGCAAACCCAAGCTCGAACAACGCATCATGACGGGCCAGCATTTCTGCTTCGCCACCGCCATCGATAAGGATCTTCGAACCCGGTTTCGGCGACTTGCTGGAGCGCACATGGGCCAGCACGCGATGGCTGTCCAGCACCCGCTCCACCAGGATTTCCAGCTTGCCGCCGGATGCTTTCTGGCCAAAAAGGCGAGCCGGAATCACCCGGGTATTGTTGAAAACCATCAAGTCGCCTGGGCGTAAATGCTCAAGCAAATCAGTGAATTGACGGTGTGCGAGGGCACCGCTGACCCCGTCCAGGGTCAGCAGTCGACTGGCGCGACGCTCGGCCAAAGGATGGCGAGCGATCAGCGAATCAGGGAGCTCAAAAGTAAAGTCAGCAACGCGCATGATGGGGTTCGTCTAGCAGGGCCGGGAAGTCTAGCGGAAATAGTGAAAATTGACCATGAAACGTGATTGACCAACGGTAATCTCATCTCTATACTTCGCCGCCATTGAGCCCTGATGGCGGAATTGGTAGACGCGGCGGATTCAAAATCCGTTTTCGAAAGGAGTGGGAGTTCGAGTCTCCCTCGGGGCACCATCTAAAGGTTTCATGTTGTTCTGACATGCTGCTGATACACAGCAAAGCCGGCCACTGCGCCGGCTTTCTTGTTTCTGCTTATCCCTTCTTTTCCAGTATGTTCCTTGTTGTCTTATTCGGCGTTGATGTATGTTCGCCAAAAATACGAACTTGGCTCCATGAAAATTGAAGCGGTCCGGCATCAAGCGCGCCCTTCTCGCTGACACAGTCCTGTTATCACTTGAACCCGAAGCCAAGCAGTGCTGTGAGACCTATGACGTCGCTCGTACTTACTTCCGTGCGCCGCAAGCAAGCCTGCCAGTCACTGCGGACATGATCCATGTGCGAGCCAAGGACGCGTCAGGCGACGCCCTGACCGGCCGCTTCAGGCCAGAGCTCAGCACGAAGGTGAGCACCCAGTAGAAGCTCATTACAACAGAACACAGTACAATCAACCCCTTTAGAACCGCCGCCTCTTTACAAGACGATAGACAATCACAAGGAACATCGTCATGCAGCGCATCGTTTTGACGGTATAGCCCAGGCACGATGACAAAAGGCAGGCACACAACAACTCGTCGGTGACGAAGCAATTTCATTCGGGGCCGGCCGTGACTTGACAGCTGCCCAAATTCGTTAAAAGGAGTCAACATGAATACTTATGCAATTGTTGGAGCTGGGGGATTTGGCCGAGAAGTGCTGCCACTCGTAAGAGAGAAACTCGGCGTGCTCAGCGAGGAAAAATTTCAGATTGTATTTGTCGATGATGGATCGCAAGCGGCAGAGATTAACGGCGTAGCAGTGATGACCACCGCTGAATTCAATGCATTGTCATCAGGCGAAAAATTCTTCAACATCGCCATAGGTAATAGCAGGATTCGCGAGCGAATTGCCGCCGAAATGATTTCTTCGGGAGCGCTGCCATTCACAATACACTCCATCAATAACAGTGTAAGTTTAGACTGCAACGTAATAGGTGAGGGCGCAATTTTATGCCCATTCACAACCATTACATCCAATACAAAAATCGGGAAATACTTTCACGCCAACCTGTACTCTTATGTCGCACATGATTGCACGATAGGTGACTTCGTAACTTTCGCACCAAGCGTAAAATGTAACGGTAACGTCACCATAGAAGATCATGCCTATATAGGAACAGGTGCCATTATTAAGCAGGGAACACCAGAAAAACCAATTGTCATTGGTGAAGGGGCTGTTGTTGGGATGGGAGCCGTAGTGACCAAGAGCGTTGCACCGGGCACCGTAGTTGTCGGAAACCCGGCCAAACCACTTCGAAAGGGACTGGGCAGCTGATGAGAGACTTTACCATGGGGTCCGTTCCCATTGCTGAAATTACAGTTGGAATGAAGGCAAGCTACTCTCAAACTATAACGGACGCTGATATCAAGGCATTTGCAGGTATTAGTGGCGACCACAACCCTGTACACGTCGACAGAGAATATGCTGAGGCTTCAAGGTTTGGCAAGCGTATCGCACATGGATTAATGTCTGCTGGTTTTTTCTCTGCCATATTCGGCACAAAAATCCCGGGGCCTGGTTGTGTGTATGTATCGCAGAGCCTGAATTTTTTACGCCCCGTCTATATTGACGACACTATCGTTGCAGAAGTTACAGTAACTAAAGTAGACTTGGAAAAACGCCGAGTTTTTTTCGATACTATCTGTAGCGTAAAAGGCAAGAAAGTCATTAGCGGATCTGCAGAAATCTTTATCCCAAACAAATAGCAACCACCCCGCTTTTTTGGGCGGGGCGGTTTCATCAATGGCGCAGAATGACTATCTCAACTCGAGAGCTTCAAGGCTTACAGTTGGAGACTAAATTACAATAGTACCCCTCAACACAATGCGCCACTCGCTTAAGAAAAACTTTGCATATTAGAAATATAGCATTCAGTGTTTTCCGGGCTTTCGTAACGATCAAGGATGAGAGGCATGTCGGTCCTCGGGCGAAGAAAGCCACTTCTCAGCGATTGAGTGTAGACTCCAACGTTAACATTATTGCGACGAGCCCTTGCGTCGACCGACACGCTGTCAATACAGTAATTCATTGCACTGCCATTCCCACAAAGCTCGCCGCCGCTATTTATCATGCGGGATGAGTCCTGCCCTTCCATCACGACACCCCAAGCATTCTGCTCTGGCCCACCGCCTGGCACAGTGCCGGTGCAATAACAGTCGATCACAGAGTTGTTATTGCCGCCATTATCAATAAGAACAAGCGCTCGTCCTTTCCAATTAACCGACGTGATGTTCTGCACTGTACAATGCTGAGCGTAATGTAAATGCACGCCTACGGCGGAGTTCCCCGTAAATTCAAGACCTCGAATAAAGACGTTACGAATCGGCACACAAGTTGCCACGATAGCGCCGTTAGGATGTGCCGTCTTCAAGGCGTTATTAATTACCAAGGAGCCACCAAGCACGCGGAGAACTTGGCGAACCTCCATCGGTCCGTCGAGTGGCAGAGGCATACTTGCAAAATTAGTCGATGCATCCGAAATTACAATCCAATCCCCCGCCACATACTTTGTCGCGTCAGCGACGAAAATTTCAGTTTGATTCAGACCTGCTGCGCGAACAAGATAACTTGCCGGGCGTACCTTTCCTTGGTAATCAAACGCAGCATAACTTGGATCGGTAGGGGAGTTGGGGTTGCGGCCGATTCCGCTTGAATCAATTCGTACCTTTTCAATCCCCGGTGCTGGCTCGATGATGAGGCCATGAGCCGGAGTTAAATCCAACTTATTGAGAGATACGGGGGTCTTGATCGGGCATACGTCCCGATTGATTTGAATCCAACGATATCCAGCCTGAATGATTGATCTTAGCTGTGGCCCGTTATCGAGCGATGCGCTTGGCATAAACACATATGGAGTATCTTGATACATTGGTTACCTTATTCCTTAAATTAAATCGTCTCGCCTTCCTGGCGAGAAACAACTGTACATATAAACAGTACAAAAGTAAAGAAATGTGTAGGGATTTTCTCAGCCCCCCTAAATTCTGACACCACGTGAGCGCTCGATTCGATAAGCCTGCCGTAGCGCCAAGCGCAGTGACCAGCGTTGCCCTGGACTGAGCGGCGCGCCCGACCAAGGATATGATGCGCCTACTGGACATTGATCGTACGACCCTGCCTCCCCTTCAAATCTCGGCCAATGTTTGGATCAACCTCAAAGGCAGACAGTAAGCACACTGCGTAAGTATACTTGTCGCGGCCCGCCATCTTCACAGGGCAACAGTTGCAACAAAACGTCGTCACACAAACCTCCCTCTATGGTCACGTGTATGGACGAACTTGAAACACCTATGGCCCTCAAGGTTGCTGAATAGCTTGGCCCTCCCAATGAGGCGACCATCTTAAAAAGACCTTGAAGTCCAAGGTCTTTTTTTCGCCTGCAGGAAAGTGATGATGGGCGGGCGAACGCGAGAAAAGAGGAACCTTGGCCATGGAACAGACGCTGGAAGCTGTAGCGCTTTTTGCTCTCAAGCTGGTGCATGAGACCGAAGGTGCGAGCCCGATTCTGCGGGACGACCTGGTCATGGACGGCTATGAGCGGGAGGTGTTTGGCTTGCTGGTGCGCAAGGGCGATATCAACGTCATCCAGCATAAGATCGACGAGTGCCTGGCATTGGCCCTCGAATCCCTGGGCGGTGCACACACCGTGATGGGCCGCGAGCTGCAACGGCTTGCGGTGGATGCGCGCCAAGCGACGACACTCGAAGAACTCAATGCCCCGCTCAACGCACTCAAGGATTACCTGAAGGCGATCCTTTAACGCCTGCCTTCGACCGCCATGCGTACAGCCAGGCCCATCAGCACCGAGCCCATCAACCAGCGCTGTACGGTTTGCCAGACCGGTTTGCGGATGAAGAACCCCGCGATCGAGCCCGCCATCAGAGCGATCAGCCCGTTGACGCTCACGCTGATCATGATCTGCGTAAAGCCCAGTACCAGCGATTGCGAGAGCACACTGGCGTGCCCGTTGGGGTCGATAAACTGGGGCAGCAACGACAGATACATCACTGCCACTTTGGGATTCAGCAGGTTGGTGACAAAGCCCATCATGAACAGCTTGCGCGGGCTGTCCTTGGGCAAGTCCCGCACCTGGAAGGGCGACCGGCCACCCGGCTTCACCGCCTGCCAGGCCAGGTAAACCAGATACAGCGCCCCGCCGAGCCGCAGCGCGTCGTAGGCATAGGGAACCGCCATCACCAACGCGGTGATACCCAATGCCGCGCAGAACATATAGACGACAAAACCCATCGCAACGCCGCCCAGGGAAATCAGCCCGGCCACTCGCCCCTGGCAGATCGACCGCGAAATGAGGTAAATCATGTTCGGGCCGGGCGTCAGCACCATGCCGAGCGAGATCAGGCCGTAGGCAAGCAGGCTGGAGAGTTCGGGCATGGTGTGGCTCCTTGACGACGTAAAACCTTGTGATGGCCGGCGGGTTGTTGGCGCCATGGTAGGTCGATAAAAGGAACACCGTTAGATACAGATCCGCGAGCAAAACGTCATACACCGGTACCGGCATCTGCTGCACCACTCACCCAAGGAAAGGCACATGATCGACTTCAACAACAAAGGCTTCTTCAAGCTCAAGCAGAACAACGAATACGCCGAGCGCGTTTCGTCATTGCTGCTGGATGATGAGCAGGTCATCGATTCCTATAAGGCCATGCGCGATGGGGTGGTGTTCACCACCAAGCGCATCATCGCCGTGAACGTGCAATGGATTACCGGCAGCAAAAAAGACTTCACGTCCCTGCCGTACAAAAACATCGTCGCGTATTCGGTGGAAACCTCCGGGACGTTCGATCTGGATTCGGAGCTGGAGATTTACTTTTCGGCGGTGGGGAAAGTGAAGTTTGAGTTCACGGGGAAGACGTCGATTGTTGAGATATCGAGGGTGATTTCCCGGCATGTGCTTTGAACCGTTACGAAAACTCCGCTTTTAAGGATTTCCCACTATGGGCCCAAAAACCGCAGAGCTAATCGATGTGCTTGAGGAACTTGCCATCCTGCTGGAAAGCGATGGGGACAATCACTGGAGCCGATGGATGCGTAAGGCCAAAACCTTATTGCAAGCATCCGATTACTCCGGAATCACCTATTTGCGCTCTGCATACGGCGGAATGGGCTCGTTCAATGACCTCGTTCTTGGACAAAGCAGCGAAGGCGGCGTTTTTTTCTGGAAGCCTGGATACAAGGAGTTGAACGACCGGTTGGACGGGTTACGTAATAAAGCCGCGCAGTTGGGCGCGCAGATACAGCGCTCTCAGGCAGAGTAAACGTGCTTGAATCAATGTAGCGATTGCTAAAGTGACTTTTCCCACACCTCCCATCGAACAACGAGAATTTCAGGTTCTTCTCCGCTCTCATAGGCTCGCTTCCTTGCACAGGGAAGTGAGCAGCCATGACAGAGCGCGCGTATCCAATTACCGAAGAAGAGCAGCTGAAGCGGCGAATCCTGACGCCGCAGCCTAAGCAGATTCCGTATTCACCGTTCATTGATTTGTATGAAGCCCCTCCCGCGCCCACGCCTGAACCCGCGAGAATTCCAGGTCATGTATTCGCCAAGTCGTGCCAACTGCCCGACGGGATCATCAGCTACAACAACCCCACCGGTTATGTGCCGCTTGAGCTGATCAAGGATTACGGCCACTTCACGCTGTTAGGCGGACGGGAAGTGGACAGCCAAGGCGGCGTATCCCTCAGGAAAATCAGCGGTAGTGCCCTACCCGTTGGGCTTGGCCAGCTTGTGCTGCGTACATCCGCGTTGGAGTCCGCGGCTGCGGCGGTCGGTGCCGCCGCTGGGGGTTTGCTTGCAGGGCTAGTGGCGCTGGCCTGGCCGTCGGAGCTTGGCGACAGTGCGCTCTATAGCGAAGAGCAGCTTCGTCACCTGCAAAAAGCCCGTTCGCGGATGCGGTTGCATATCGAGCAACGCGCCGATGGGACGCTGAAGGGATATGGGTTTTACACCGGTAAAAATACCGACTGGCAGATGATCGATGTGGTGCAGTTTCAGAGTCGTGACAGTCAGTTCGTGGCGGATCTTGGCGAGGGTGTGGAGCTGATTTGGACGCCGGCCATTGATCCTGGCGACACCCTTGGCATTCCGGCATTGGAAGCTGCACCGCAAGCTCCGGTGATGTGGATTTATCCGCCGACGGAGGCTGCCGAGCAGATTCTGGTTAACCCGATTTATCCGCCGGAGTATCGGGATTTTATTCTGGTGTTTCCGGTGGAGTCGGGGGTTCGGCCGCTGTATGTGGTGGTTAGCGTTAGGGCGGGCGATCACAAATACCATTCCGCTCCCGGCACAGACGAAATCACCGGTTTCCTAAACCTGAGCAAGGCAAAACCCAAGACCCCAAAGCAAGGTGGGGCAGGGCTTAGAGAGCGCTGGATTGATGACAAAGGACGGATAATTTACGAGTGGGACTCGCAGCACGGCGAACTAGAGGCGTATAGAGCAAGCGATGGCAGTCACTTGGGGGCGTTCAACCACATAACTGGTGAACGGCTGAAAAAGCCTAAGAAAAAACGAAATATCAAAAAATTTTTGTGAGGGCATATGGGACTGAAATTAAGACTGGAATGGTTCGATAAGTCGACAGAGCTTGGTTTAGGAATAGAGCGCTCCGCAGACTTGGGCGAGGACTATACCGTTGTCGACTCGCTCAGACTGTCCGTTGAAGACGACATTAACAACGGAATGTTCCAGCTGCGTGAAGAATGGCTATTAACTATACAGCCGCTCTTCAGCCACAAAATTATTTCGTCGGAAAGTGACTACTTTCTCGCTCTCGATTATAGAAAGTCCTGGTGATCAAGAATAAGCCCGGGCCTCACAAACAGAAGCAAACCAAGAGTATTCATACCCTATGCGTCGTCTTGCACTTTCAGACAAAAAACTCCGCAACATCCCCAGGCGCTTGCGCGCAATAAGCCGATGGGCAGATAGTTTCGAAGGCTGGTTTTTAGAAGACTTCCCAGTGAGGCGAGGATTTGAAAACTTCAAAATCCCCGTCATAGAAACCTTGGTCGAAGGCAAGCAAACAACCCCGGCGATCCAGGCACACTGCGCTCAGCAATTGATCAACGCGGCCGCGCACCTGATTCAAGCCCGGCCCGATGAAACACCTGAATGCTGGATCGTAGCAGCCATTCTTGTGCCCGACATGTTCTCAAGCGAAGTCTGCGTCTACATCGATAAAAGCCGCTACCTCGGCGCTATTCTGCCCTTCGACTACGACTACTTTCGTCAAACCCGAATAACGGGCAGAAGCCTTGCAAACGAATGGGGGTTGATCATCCCCCCAGGCCTACACGAGGTGGGTTTTCACTTCATCCACGAAGATGAGGACGGAGAACAGTTCGAGTCAGAGCATTGGTATTTCGGCGAGGTCAGTTCATCGGATGAAGACCCGGGCGGCGACCGCTGGAAGTACAAGACTTTCAAAGCATTTCAGGCAGAACATCCGCATTTATTCAGCACAGCACCGTAGCCTTGCGATGAAAGCCGTGCTTATAACGACGGCCTTTTCAAGCAGCCCCCTCGCTAAAACTCAACCGCGCACACAACCCACCCACCTCCCGGTTATACAACTCCAACCGCCCCCCAATCTTCCCCACGATCATCTGCACAATCGCCAACCCCAACCCCGCCCCATTTGCATTCCCGCGGCTATAAAACCGCTCGAACAACCGCCCAATCTCCCCCTCATCAATCCCCGGCCCCGCATCCTCCACACACAGCTGCACCCCTCCTGAATCCGTCCCCCGCACCATCACCCTCACCTCACTCCCCGCCGGCGAGAAATTCAGCGCATTGGTCACCAGGTTCTGCAGCGCAATCGCCAACGCCACGGGGTCCGTTTCAATCCAGCATTCCTCATCCCCTTCCAGCACCAACTCAACGCCTTTCTCCATCGCCAGGGGCGTCAGTTCCGCAAGTTCTTCGCGCACCAACTCCGTCAACGGCACACGCACTCGTACGGTGCTGTTCAACTGCGGCTCGATGCGCGCCATGGTCAGCAGTTGGCTGCCAATACGCGTCGCCCGGTCCACGCCATTCACCAGGAAGTCCAACGCCTCTCGCCGCTGCTCGTCGGTTTCCGCGCTCTGGGCGTTCTGCGCGTGAATGCGCAATATCGCCAACGGCGTGCGCAGTTCATGCGCCGCGTCCGCGATAAACCGACGCTCCCGCTCCAGCAGGTCATCCACCTGCACCAGCAGGCGGTTCAGCGCGGTTTGCATCGGTTCCAGGTCCGCCGGCAACGGTTCAAGTTGCAGCGGTCGCAACGTATTGCTGTCCCGCCCGCGAATGGCCTGGGCCATGGCGCGCAGGGGCTTGAGGCCCCAGCCGATGGTCAGCCAGATCAACAACGCCAGCAGCGGCACGCCAATCAGGATGGGCCAGAGGGTGTGGCGGATGATGCGCTGGATCACGTCCTGGCGAATGTCGTCGCGCTCGCCCACCCAAATGAGCAGGCCTTGTTGCATGTCGGCGAGCATGAACGCGCACCAGTCGTTGCCGTTTTCCATCAGGTCGTGAGGCCCGAGGGTGGTGGGCGGTGCGTTGAGGATCGGCGCGTCGGTGGAGCGCACCAGCAGTTGGCCGTCGGCGCGCCATACCTGGAAGGTCAGGCGGGTTTCGTAGGGGTGCGCGGCGCCGTCTTCGCCGACGCGGCTCATGGCTTGATCGAAAGCCTGGTAGAGGCGGTCCCAGTCGGCATCGCCGGGGTCGCGCTGGCGCAGTACGCCTTGCAGCAAACGGGCACTTTGGGCGAGTTGAGCGTCGTAGACTTCTTCGATTTCGTGGTGGCTGTCCCGCAGCACCAGCCAACTGATCAGGCCATCACCCAGCAGGATCAGCACCAGTACCGGAATGAGGATGCGCGCGCGGACCGAGTTCATGGCTTGAGTTCCACCACGTAGCCCACGCCGCGTACGGTGCGGATCAGTTCGGTGGAGAGTTTTTTGCGCAGGTTGTGGATAAGGACTTCGAGGGTGTTGCTTTCGACGCGGTCCTGCCAGCCGTACAGCGCGCGGGACAGACGTTCGCGGGTGACGACTTTGCCGGGGCGCACCATCAGTTGGTGCAGCAGTTGGTATTCCATCGGCGTCACCACAACGTCCTCGCCTTGATAGCTGACCTGTTGGGTCGCCGGGTCCAGGCTCACGCCCGCATGCTCCAGCAATGGCTGCGCCCGCCCCTGGCTGCGGCGCAACAGGGCGCGGACGCGGGCCTTGAACTCTTCGACATCGAAGGGTTTGACCAGGTAGTCGTCGGCGCCGGCATCCAGGCCGGCAATGCGTTCGGCGGTGCCGTCGCGGGCGGTGAGGATCAGCACCGGCAGGTCGTATTGCCCGGCGCGCAGGGTTTGCAGGAGTGTGAGGCCGTCGAGGCGCGGCAGGCCGAGGTCGAGCAGCAGCAGGTCGAAGCTTTCGGTGCGCAACGCGTGCAAGGCGCTGACGCCATCCTGCAACCAGTCCAGGGTGTAGCCTTCGGCGCCCAGGGCCACGCGGATCCCTTGGCCAAGGGCACGATCATCTTCGACAAGGAGCAGGCGCATAACTGATTCTCTGGAGTAACCGGCGGCATGATGCCGTGTAACCGTCGAGGCTATTTCGGGAAAGATGTTACGGGCCGTTGCCAACTAAGCTTTCGCTAAGGTTGGTTTTGCACAGTGAAATCTCCCACATCTGCTGAGAGTGCTCCCATGCGCAAAATTCTCTTGCTGTCGCTGATTATCGCCAGCCCCATGGCCTTCGCCGGCCCGCAATGCACCACTGCCGAGCGCTCGCAATGGCAGGACCAGAAGGCCTTTCAGGAGCAACTCAAGGCCCAGGGCTACGAGATCAGCAAGTTCAAGGTCACTGACGGCAACTGCTACGAGATCTATGGCTTTGACAAGGACAAGCGCAAGGTCGAGATCTACCACGATCCAGTCACCGGCAAGGCCGTGAAGACAGAGATCAAGGGCTGATGCCAGCAACCTCCCTGCGCCTCTGGGACCCGGTGGTGAGGGTGTTTCACCTCTCCATCGCCGGCGTCTTTGTGGCCAATTACTTCTTCAACGAAGCAGGCGACGACTGGCACGTATGGCTGGGCTATTACGCCATGGCCTGGTTGCTGGTGCGGTTGGTGTGGGGATTTGTCGGTCCGCGCAGCGCGCGCTGGGCGGACTTCTGGCCAACGCCGGAACGGCTCATGGGCCATGTGCGTTCACTGCTCAACCGCCGGCCGCAGCACCGCCTGGGCCATTCGCCCATTGGCGCGCTGGTGATGATTCTGATGTTGCTGGCGCTGCTGGCTATCGGTGCCAGTGGCTTTTTGATGCAGGAAGTCGACGCCCTGTGGGGCGCCGATTGGCCGCTGCTGTTGCACGAAACTGCCGCCAATGTACTGGCCGGCCTGGTAGGCGTGCATGTGCTGGCGGCGTTGTTTGAAAGTATCCAGGTGCGGGACAACCTGCCGTTATCCATGCTCACCGGCCGCAGGAGGCGCCTGCCGGATGACCGTGCGCAGTAATCCTTTTTCCCGACAGGTTCTCTATGCGCCCGCTTTTAATGATCTGCAGTCTGCTGGTGGTGTTTTTCGCTGCCTGGCAAAGTCATCCGCCCCACGTATTGGCGCCGTTTGCCCAAGGCCCCAAGGACAGCTCGCCAACAGAGGACGCCCCGCAATACAGCAGCCGCTTTGTCTCCTCGCAGCTCAATGACTTTGTGCATTCCTCCTCGGTCACCGCCCTGCCCGGCGGCGACCTGATGGCCGTGTGGTTTGCCGGGTCCCGCGAGGGCGCCGCCGATGTGCAGGTGCGCACCGCGCGCTTTGACGCGAAAAGCGCCGAGTGGGGCCCGGAGCACGTATTGGCCACCCGCGAAAGCACGCGCGACGGCACGCACCGCTACATCCGCAAGCTGGGCAACCCGGTGATCGCCCTGGCACCGGACAATCGCCTGTGGATGTTCTACGTTTCGGTGTCGGTAGGCGGCTGGGCCACCAGCGCGATCAACGTGATGGTCTCGGATGACCTGGGGACGAACTGGTCGGCCCCTCGGCAACTGATCACCTCGCCATTCTTCAATATCAGCACGCTGGTGCGCGCCGCACCGGTATTCCACGCTGACGGTTCCATCGGCCTGCCGGTGTACCACGAGTTCATGGGCAAATTCGCCGAGTACCTGTACTTGAGCCCCGACGGTGCGGTGGTCGACAAATTCCGTATCAGCCGTGGGAAGAACTCGCTGCAGCCGACCATCGTCCCGCAGGACGGCCAATGCGCCATCGCCATGTTGCGTTACGCCGGCGAAACCCATCACCGAGTCCTCGCCAGTCGCACCGAAGACGCCGGCCAAACCTGGAGCGAGCCTTACCCATTGGAGCCGTCCAATCCCAACTCCTCGCTGGCAGCCGTCAGCACTGAAGGCGACGGTTTGCTCGTGGCCCTCAACGACCTGCAGGACGGCCGCTTCAAGCTCAGCCTATACGGCACCGATGCCAAGCTCAATCAGTGGCGCACCGTGGTGGAACTGGATCAATCCCCCGACCCCTTGGGCCAACCGTTCTCCCCCGAGGCCTACAAGGAAATCATCGGTGAAGGCTTCCGCGCCTCCAGCGGCGCCCTGCGCCTGCCCCTGGAGCAACGCTTCCTCAGCAACCTGGACTACCGGGTGTGCAAGCCCCGTGGCTGCGATTTCGAATACGAGTACCCGTACTTCAGCCGCAGCCCGGACGGCATGTACCACCTGGTGTACTCGTGGAATAACACCTTTATCAAACATGTCAGCTTCAACGAAGCCTGGCTGTCGGAGCGCCTGTGATGGTTTCTGTATGGCAAGCGCATTTGAGTTTTGTGCTGTTGGGTTTTGTGCTGCTCAGCCTGTTGCGCGTCACAACACCCTGGCGCCCCTGGCTGCTGCCGGTGTTGGTGGTGGTGAGTTTTATCCCGGTCAACGAACTGCCGTTGGCGGCGTATGTGCGCAGCTTCACCGATGACCTGGCCATCAGCACCCTGGTGTTGCTGGCGTGGGTCAGCCTGTGCCGGTTGGGCGTGGTGCAGCCGCTCCAGCGCCCGCAGAAGGTCCAGGTGCTGCTGCTGTTTGGCATCCTGAGCCTGGTGCTGTACCCGGCAACGATGGGCCTGACGTATTTCGACCCCTACCGCTGGGGTTTCAACCCTCGGCCGATGATCGTGCTGATAGGCGCGGCAGCACTGTTGATGCTCTGGCTGCGTAATACGCTGGCGGTGTGGATGCTCGCGGCGGGCACCCTGGCGTTCGCGCTGCGGCTCAAGGCCTCGGAAAACTACTGGGACTATCTGATCGACCCACTGCTGACGGGCTACTGCCTGGTGGCCGGGTTGTGGATGCTGGCGATGGCTGCCTGGCGCCCTCTTTTAAAATTGCACAGAGGTCAATGATGGGATGGTTGCACTCGCGCCGCCTGCGCTACGGCGTGGGCGCGATCGGTTTGGTATTTGCGTTGCTGGCGGCACTGCGGCTGGTGTTTGTATGGGGATTTTCCGGGGTCGGCCTGAGGGAGCCCGCACTGCTGGAAACCGTGGGCATCGGCCTGCGTTTCGACCTGCGCCTGGCGGTGCTGATCCTGTTGCCCCTGGCACTGCTCGCCTGGCTGCCACGCTGGAACCTGGTGACTGTCCCCGCCCTGCGCTGGCTGGCACGGGGTTATCTGCTGCTGGCGCTGGCCATCGTCGGGCTGGTGTACATCATCGACTTCGGCCACTACGCCTACCTCGGTGTGCGCATCAACGCCACGGTGCTGCGTTACCTGGAAGACGCGCAGATTTCACAACAGATGGTGTGGGAAACCTACCCGGTGCTGTGGATAACCTTGAGCTGGCTTGCCGCCGTCGGCCTATGGACCTACGCCCTGGTTCGCCTTGAACGCATCACCCTGGATGGCGAACGCAAACCCATTGGCAAGCTGGCCATCGCATCCGTGGCCACCGTCGGCGTGATCGCGGTATTGCTGGCCCTGCTCGGCCGCGTCGCCAACCTCAATATCGAAAATCCCGTGCCCCTGCGCTGGAGCGACGCGTTCTTTTCCGGCAACAACCAGATCGCCGCCGCGGGCCTCAACCCGGTGCTGTTTCTGTACGACACCCTCAAGGTCGGCCAGTCGCAATTCGATGAGGCGCGGGTGCGCGAGCATTACCCGCAAGTCGCGAATTATCTGGGGGTCAGCCAGCCCGACCCCGAGCAGTTGAACTTCGCCCGTGAACAAGCCGTGCAGCCTTATCAGCTCAAGGGCGAGCGCCCGCCGAACGTGATCTTCGTGATGCTCGAGTCCCTCGGCACCAGCGCCGTGGGCGCCTATGGCAACCCGCTGAACCCCACGCCGAACCTCGACAAGCTGGCGAAGGAAAGCTGGTTCTTCAAACACTTCTACGTGCCCGTCACCGGCACCGCCAAAACCGTGTGGGCGAGCATCACCGGCGTGCCCGACGTTACCCGCCAGGAGACGGCAACCCGCAACCCGCTGATCACCCGGCAACACACCTTGATCAATGCGTTCGAGGACTACCAGAAGCTCTACATGATCGGCGGCAATGCCGGCTGGGCGAATATCAACGCCTTGATCCGCCAGAGCATCGACGGCGTGAAGCTGTATGACGAAAGCCACTGGCGCTCGCCACGGGTGGACGTGTGGGGCGTTTCGGATCTGGACCTGTTCAAGGAAGGCGACGAACTGCTGCGGGCCATCCCCAAGGACCAACCGTTCTTCGCCTACCTGCAAACCTCCGGCAACCACCGACCGTTTACCATCCCCAAGACCAACGATGGCTTCAAGGTGCATGACCTCACCGTGGAACAAGTGCAGGCCGCAGGCAGCCGCAGCGTCGAGCAGTACAACGCCGTGCGCCTGCTGGACTTCAACATCGGCCGCCTGATGGAAATCGCCAAGGCTGGCGGTTACTACGACAACACCATCTTCGTGTTTTTCGGCGACCACAACACCCGAATCAGCCAGATTCCGCACATGGCGCCGGCATTCGAGCAGCTTGGGCTGGAAAGCAACAACGTGCCGATGATGATCCACGCGCCCGGCCTGCAACCCCGGGTGATCGAAGAAGCCGTCGGCCTGGCGGACCTGCTGCCGACCGTGGCCGGCATGGCGGGCATACCGTTCCGCAATGGCGCGATGGGCCGGGATATCCAGCAACCTGCGCCGGAAGGCGAGCGCGTGGTGCCGCTGGTATTGCGCGAGGGCACGTTCCCGCTGATCGGCGGCGTGACCAAGGACTTCCTGCTGCAAATGGAGCACGACGGCAGCTCGCCGACCCTGCATGACCTGGCGTCGCAAACGCCGAGGGACGATGTGGCTCAGCAGTATCCCGAGGAGTTTGAGCGGTTGCAGGGGCTGACTCGTGGCCTGCATGAGAGTGCGCGATTGATGTTGTTCCGGAACGTGCGCTGAAGTCACCTGACGGTCGGGCTGTACTATCGGCCTAGCCAATCCATCCCCACAATCTATCGATTTGAGGTCCACCTCACCCTCCCCGACTATGGCGGCACTTCCAATAACAAAAACCAGGAACCCGCCATGACTGCCCGCTTCCACAACCCGGTAGACACCCGCTTCGGCTGGGGCTGCCTGCAAGAACTCGCCGCTCTTACCGAAGGCCAGAGCGTCGCCCTCGTGACCTTTCCCGAAGCCCGCGGGCTCGGTTTGGTAGACCGCATCCAGGCCCTGCTGGGCGAACGCCTGGTGTACGTCATCGAAGACGTACAGCCCAACCCTGACGTGGCCCAACTGCGCGACACCTACGAGCGTTTCTGGCTGCAGGCCGGTGACTGCCAGGTGGTGGTCGCCGTCGGCGGTGGCAGTGCAATTGATACGGCAAAGGCCTTGATCGTCGGCACAGATTCCGGGGATTTCGACGAGCTGCTGGCGTTGCTGGCCACCGGTAAACCTTTCGCGCCGGCCCGCCACAAGCTGTTGATTGCCGCACCGACCACCGCCGGCACCGGCAGCGAAGTCACGCCATGGGCGACGATCTGGGACTCCGCCAGCCTCAAGAAGTATTCGCTGCACCTGGACTGCACCTGGCCGACAGTGGCGATCATCGACCCGCAGTTGATGCTGACGGTGCCGGCCGGGGTCACGGTGTCCACCGGGCTGGATGCCTTGTCCCATGCGCTGGAATCGATCTGGAACGTCAACGCCAACCCGGTCTCGGACACCTTCGCCATCTCCGCCATCGAAGACATCCTGGAATGCCTGCCGCGCTTGCGGCGTGACCTCGGCAACCAGGAATTGCGCTCGCGCATGGCCTTGGCGGCGCTGAAAGCCGGCCTGGCTTTTTCCAACACCAAGACCGCCCTCGCCCACTCCATCTCTTATGAGATGACTCTGCACCACGGCCTGCCCCATGGCATCGCCTGTTCCTTCACTTTGCCGCTGGTACTGGGCCTGGCATGGGGGCACGACGCCGCGCGGGACCGCACTCTGCAACGGGTATTCGGCACCGACCTGCAGCAGGCCCAGGCGCAGCTGCGCGACTTCCTCCACAGCCTGGACGTGAAGACCGAATTTGCCGACTACGGCGTGAATGCCACCGAGGCCGAGGCGATGATCCGCTTCGCCCTGCAAGGCGCACGCGGCAAGAATTTCATCGGCGCGCAAGCGGCCTAGACTCACCGTAATTCAGTCGTTTCCTGTTGCACCTATCAAGAGTGCCCCCCAGCGGCTACGGTCGCCGGGGCGAATAACAATAAGGAAAACATCATGAATCGTGCACACGTGCTGCCTGTTCCTGCCGTCCGTACCTCATCGTTTCGCGTAGCCCAGTGGCGCATGCTGCTGGCGGCGATGTTTTGTTATCTGTTTTTCTACACCGGCCGCCAGACCTTCGGCTTTGCCATCCCCGGAATCCAGGCCGAGTTCGGCCTGACCAAGGAAACCCTAGGTTGGGCCTCCGCGGCGATGCTTTGGGCCTACGCGATTGGCCAGGCGATCAACGGCAACCTCGCCGACAAGTTCGGCGGCCGCCGCATCATGACCCTGGGCGCGGTGCTGTCCTGCGCGGCCAACTGGGTCACCAGTTTCGCCGGCGGCTTTGCCGGGTTGATCCTGCCGTGGGGCATCAACGGTTACTTCCAGGCTCTCGGCTGGGCACCCGGCAGCCGGTTGATTTCCAATTGGTGGAGCGCCGGCGAGCGCGGCAAGGTGTATGGCTTTTATGTGTTCGCCGCCGGGTGCGCCTCGGTCCTGTCGTACGTCACCTCCATCGTGGTGCTGGAAGTGTTCCAACTGGAATGGCGCTGGATCTTCCGCCTGCCGGTGCTGTTGATGTTGGCGGGCGGCATCATTTTCTACCTGGTGGCCCGCGAGCGGCCTCAAGACATGGGCTTCGAGCCCCTGGCCGATACCGGCGTGGCGAATGCCGAAGACAAGAATCATGAAGTGGCCCACGGCGAAGTCGAATCCTCGGCGCAGCGCTACAAGGCGGTGCTGAAAAATCCGCGGCTGATCATCGCCGCGATCTCCCTGGGTTTCCAGAACGCCGCCCGCTACGGCCTGATCGTCTGGGTGCCGGTGCACTTCCTCGGGGCCAACTGGAAAAGCGGCGACAGCATGATCGACCCCAAGTGGATCACCGTGGCCCTGCCGGTGGGCATGGCCATCGGCGCCCTGAGCAACGGCTGGGTCTCGGACAAGCTGTTCGGCTCCAAACGCTACCTGGCGATCATGCTCTACATGTTCCTCGGCGCCGCCACCAGCCTGTGGATGTGGAGTTTGCCGCCCCACAGCGCAATCGGCCTGGTAGCGTTGTTCCTCTGCGGGTTCTTCGTGTATGGCCCGGCGTCGAGTTTCTGGGCGCTGTGCCCGGACCTGGTCGGCGCCAAGCGTGCGGGTACGGCCACGGGCGTGATGAATTTCTCATCCTATCTGTTCGCCGGCCTGGCGGAACCGCTGATCGGCAGTATGCTCGACAGTACCGGCAATACCTCGCTGATCTTCATCGTCGTGACCTCGGCCTGCCTGTGCAGCGCAGCGGTGGCGTTGTTTATCCGACGTTGATGACCGGCCCGGCGGACCTCAGGAACAGGACTCGTTATGTACCAGTACCACAAGTGGCTGCGCTCGTTTCATGCGGTGGCGAAGACCGGCAGTTTCACCCTCGCCGCCGAGTACCTGAGCGTCGGCCAGCCGACGGTCAGCGAGCAGGTCAACGGGCTGGAGAAGCAGTTCTCGGTGGAGCTGTTCCACCGTCGCGGGCGGTTTATCGAGATGAGTGCCGCCGGGCACGCCCTTTACGGGATCACCCAGGGGCTGTTCGGCCAGGAGGATGAAGCCATGCAACTGTTGCAGAGTTTCAAGCAGCGCAAGACCGGGCTGCTGCGCCTGGGCGCGGTGTCGCCGCCGATCGCGATGAACCTGACCTACGAGCTGATGCAGCGCCACCCGGACATCGAACTGGAAACCTCGTTTTCCCCGGAAAAGGAAACCCTGGACCGGCTCTTCAACTTCGATATCGACGTGGCGATCCTGGCACTTTCGGAGTTCGACCAGCGCTTCGATACCCAGCTGTACCGGCGCTATCCGATTATTGCGGTGGTGCGCGATGACCACCCGTGGGCCCGGCAGAAAGAGGTGCACGTGGAACAGATCAGCCGCGAAAAGTGGGTGATGCGCGAGAAAAGCTCACGCACCCGGCAACTGGTTGAAGAAAGCTGCAAGCGCCAGGGCATCGCCGTGAACTGCGTGATGCAGCTGAACAGTCGCGAAGCCATTGTGCACGCGATCACCAAGGGCATCGGCATCGGCTTTGTGTCTGCCGTGGAATACGCCGAAACCCCGGGCACCACGCCGATCACCTTCGTCGACCATCCGTTTTTCATCGACTACCACTTGTGTTGCCTGGGCATCCGCCGCAACCGACCGATGATCGCCGAGCTATTCGAGGCCAGCCCGATCCCGGCCACCTGATCGTCTTGACCGTTTAAACCCTCACCAGGCGCTTACCTCTTCTTTGAGAGAGGGACGGCCTGCTCACACCTGAAAATGGAGACTTGCCATGCACTACCAACAACCTTCCAAGCTGCAAGCCGTGGTCCTGGACTGGGCCGGCACCGTCGTCGACTTCGGTTCCTTCGCCCCCACGCAGATTTTTGTCGAGGCGTTCGGCGAGTTCGGCGTCGCCGTTTCCCTGGAGGAAGCCCGCGGCCCGATGGGCATGGGCAAGTGGGATCACATCCGCACCTTGTGCAACCTGCCGCAGATTGCCGAGCGTTATCGGGCGGTATTTGATCGCTTACCGACTGACGAGGATGTCACCGCACTGTATGAGCGCTTCATGCCGTTGCAGATCGAGAAAATCGCGCTGCATTCGGCGGTCATTCCCGGCGCCCTTGAGGCGATCAACACCCTGCGCGCGCAGGGCTTGAAGATTGGCTCCTGCTCCGGGTACCCGGCGGTGGTGATGGCCAAGGTGGTCGAGCTGGCGCGACAGAACGGCTACGTCGCCGACCATGTGGTGGCAACCGACGAAGTGCCCAACGGGCGCCCGCATCCGGCGCAGGCACTGGCCAACGTGATTGCCCTGGGGGTCAGCGATGTGGCCGCGTGCGTGAAGGTCGACGACACCTGGCCGGGGATCCTGGAAGGCCGTAGCGCCGGCATGTGGACGGTGGCGTTGACCTGTTCCGGCAACGCACTGGGTTTGACCTACGAGCAATACCAGGCGCTGCCTGCTGCTGAGCTGGCGCTGGAGCGTGCGCGCATTACACAGATGTTCGAGGGCTCGCGGCCGCATTACCTGATCGACACCATCGTCGAACTGCCGGCGGTGATCGACGATATCAATGCGCGTTTGGCGCGCGGAGAAACGCCGCAGGGTTCTTGATGGGCCGATGGGGTCAGTGAGCTGACCCCACACTGCGGCCTATCGCCCTGCGACAAGCTGCTCGCTAAGTATCCACAGCCGCTGCGCCAACCCGGTATCCACCGCCCACGGCCTGACACCCAACTGCTCTTCCGATTCCGCACTCACTGCCGCCGCCACATCACAGTTCTCGCAATAGACCCCGCCCATTCCCGCCAACTGCCCACTCACCGCGCACCACACACTGGTGGCCGCGCCTTGCTCCGGGGTTTTCATGTTCCGCTCAGGGTCGATCACCGGTTTCCCGTGCTCGTCGACATAGCCTGATGCCTGCAAGACTTCAGGCTTCATGTGCCGCACCAGATCGGTAATGATTCCACCGGGATGCACCGCAAAAGCCCTTACCCCACTCGCCGCACCGAGCGTATCCAGATGCACGGCGAACAGCGCATTGGCAGTCTTGGACTGACCATAGGCCCTCCATGGATCGTAGGCCTGGCGCTCGAAATTCCAGTCGTCAAAGTCGACGGCGCCGTGCACATGCCCCCGTGAGGACAGCGTCACCACCCGTGCACCTTCGGCGCGCTGCAAGGCCGGCCACAGGCGCTGGGTAAGCAGGAAATGCCCGAGATGGTTGGTCGCAAACTGAGATTCGTAGCCCTGGGCATTGCGGCTCAACGGCGGCGCCATGATGCCCGCGTTATTGATCAGCAGGTGCAGCGGGCAGCCTGTCGCCAGAAAGCGCTCGGCAAACTGTTCGATGGACTGGGCGTCCATCAAGTCCAGGGGTTCAAGTTGCAGCTGTGGGTAAGGTTTGAGTGCGGCGCGTGCCTTGGCCAGGTCACGGGCCGGGACGATCACGCGGGCGCCCGCGGCAGCCAGGGTACGGGCGGTGACCAGGCCAATGCCGGAGTAGCCGCCCGTGACAATCGCCACCTTGCCCGAGAGATCGACGCCCCGGATGACTTCGGCGACGGTGGTTGCTGCTCCATAGCCGCTGTGGATCGGTTTTTGTACTGTGGGCATGACAGAGTCTCCATTGGACGTGTGGTTAACACGCTACCCCTCGAAAGCCGTACTCTGAATACTCGATTATCCCATTTACATGCGTAAAAGTACGAATATGCCCAGCGACCCGTTTTCCGAGATTCTCACGTTCGTGAATGCCCAATCGGTGATGACCGGCGGCTTCAGCGCGGGCGGCGCCTGGGCCCTGCGTTTTCCCGCGCCGGACAAGATCAAGTTTTTCGGGGTGGTGAAGGGGCAGTGCTGGTTGTGGATGGATGGCGAACTGGCGCCGGTGTTGATTGAGGCGGGCGATGTGTTCCTGCTGTGTGCGCAACGCTCGTTTGTGCTTGCAGGCGATGTGTCGGTCGCGCCTTTGGAAGCGCGGCAATTATTCGCTGACGCCGGCCGCTTCCCGCAAATCGGTGACGGCCAGGGCTGTGTGCAAATCGGCGGCTACGTGCAACTGGACCCGGAGAGTGGCGGCCTGCTGGCCAACGCGCTGCCGCCCCTGATCCACGTGCGGGCCACGTCGCCGCAAGCGACAATCGTGCAATGGCTACTCGGCCAGTTGGCACATGAGGGGCAAGCCAATTTGCTCGGGGCAAGCTTGGCGTCGGCGCAACTGGCGCAGTTGATGTTTATCCAGATCCTGCGGGCCTATGTCGAGACCTCGGGCGTATTACCCGAAGGCTGGCTGCGCACGGTCAGCGACAAGCGCCTGGCCCCCGCGCTGCGCTTGATACACAGCGAGCCGGGGCGTGCCTGGACACTGGAAGACCTGGCTACGGCGGCTGCGATGTCGCGCACCACCTTTTCGCACTACTTCAAGAGCGTTGCCGGGGTACCACCGTTGGCGTACCTGACCGAGTGGCGCATGCGCCTTGCGCAACGAGCGTTGCGCGAGGGGAATCTGTCAGTGGGCGTGTTAGCGCAGTCGTTGGGGTACGGTTCTGAAAGTGCGTTCAGCAACGCCTTCAAGCGAGTGACAGGAAAGGCCCCGAGGCATTATCGGGACGCGTGCCGTCAATCAATGTGAATTACTGCGCCTGGAACGTCGCAAGGTACGCCAGCAGGTTATCGATCTTCT
Source organism: Pseudomonas sp. IPO3774 (assembly GCF_013386835.1). Taxonomy (NCBI): domain Bacteria; kingdom Pseudomonadati; phylum Pseudomonadota; class Gammaproteobacteria; order Pseudomonadales; family Pseudomonadaceae; genus Pseudomonas; species Pseudomonas sp. IPO3774. Next base: position 56,752 of record NZ_JACAQY010000052.1, on the reverse strand, counting down.
CCTGGTCGCTGATCCCCCAGAAAATCATCCGGGTGCCGCTCACGACCTTTTTCGGTGCCTCGATGTAGGCGGCCAGCTTGTCCCGCGTCCAGACCACGCCTGAATTCTTCATCGCATCTGAATACTGGTAATCAGTGGTCGTGCCGGCCGGGCGGCCAATGATGCCGTTGAGCTGCGGCCCGAAACCGCCCCGGGCATTTTCGCCGACGCTATGGCAACCGCCGCAGGTTTTGCTGAATAACTTTCCACCGGCTTCGGCGTCTCCCGCCGCCGCTGCCGGCAGGCTGACGAGACCGGCAATCAGGGCGAGGCTGAATAATACGACGTACTTCATGGGTAACTTTCCATCCGTTGTGCCGGTTCAGCTGGGGACTTGCCATGACATGGCACAGCGACTGCCCGGCGCAAAACCGTGACGATACTCCTCGCGCAGAGCCTCTGCCAAACGATGATCCGGCGCCAGCGAATGTGCTTGCTCAAATCCCAGCCGCTGATAAAACGGGGCATTCCAGGGCACATCGCGAAACGTGGTGAGGGTGACGGCCCGCAACAGGCGCAAACTTGCCTCATTCATCACGGCCTCAAGCAATTACCGCCCTGCGCCACGGCCCTGCATGACCTGCGCCACCGACAGTTCATGGATGTGCAGGTCGTCATCAAGCATCTGTGCACTGAGAAAACCCTGGACCTGGCCAGCAGCATCCACCGCCACCCAACACGTACCCCACGCGATCAACTGCAGATGACGTTCAACACTCATGACCTCGGCATCGGCCAGCCAGCTCAAGGATTCGATCGCACGAAAGGACTGGGCCGCACTGCGCTCTATTGCAGGTAAACACACTGCGTCGGGTGCGGCGGCAAGTCGGATAACAGTGAGCATGAGGCAACCCGGGATCGTTGAAACACCTGAGATTAACATCTGGAAACAGCCACTCAATTGATATCACCCCACCACTCTGCTTGCATGCCCGCTCCTCTCGGCACAGCGGTTCAGGAGACAAGCGATGAAAACCATGGTGGTCGGTGCAAGCAAAGGATTGGGCAGGGCCTTGATGGAAGGGCTGGGCGGGGTTGGGGATACGCTGATCGGGGTGTCCCGCAGTCGCCCTGATCCCTTGACGTGCAGCACTGGCGCCGAGGTGCGCTGGGTGGAAGCAGACCTTGGCGTGCCTGGCCAAGCGGCGCACGTCATCGAGCAGGCGGTGGCGGCAGGCGGGCTGGACACACTGATCTATAACCTGGGCATCTGGGAGGCGCGGGCGTTTGATCCGGCGTACAGCTATCTCACCGACGAGGACACGCAACTGGAAGCCATCGTCAGTTGCAACATCACCGCACCGCTGTTGTTGATCAAGCGGCTGCTGCCGGTGTTATTGAAGAGCCCACAGCCGCGCATCATCCTCACAGGCTCGACCTCGGGACTGCCCCAGAGCGGCCGGCCCGAAGTGGCGTTCGGCGCCTCGAAATTCGCCTTGCGCGGCATCGCCGATGCGCTGCGTGAAGGCTATCGCCAGCAACGCCTGGGTGTCACTTGCCTGAACCTGGGCTATCTGAATACCGAAGATTCCTTGAGCACCTCACGCACCCAGGCCGAACAGCGCGGTGAGGGCCAATTGATTCCGGTGCATGACGTGGTGCAGGTGGTGCGTATGGTCTTGAGCCTGTCCGGCGCCAGTTTCGTCAAGGAGCTGACGTTGCCGGCGCTGCTGGATGAACGCTTCTAGCAGGTTTCGCCAGTGGAGCGCCCTGCCCTGACGCAATTCAAAGACAACCAAATGACCACCCATCGCAAAAAAAACATCCAATCGAACCTAATCGACGGCGCCCCACTCCACCTTACTTAACCCGGATGGTGGAGTAAGGATCATGGCTCAGCCATCGATATTGGTGCTGGAAGACGACGAAATCATTCGCTCGTTGATGGTAGATGTACTGGAGGATTTCGGCGCGGTGGTGACCTCGTTCCCGTCCGCAGACGAAGGGATGATTTTTCTTGAACGAGCCAGTGATCCGGTAGACTTGATTGTCAGCGATATCCAGATGCCCGGCCTGCTCAATGGCTACGACTTGAGCAAGGTGGTCGCCCATCGCTGGCCGACGCTGCCGGTGGTGCTGACCTCGGGCAACACCGCAATGGCCTCGCAACTGGGCAGCACCGTGCGGTTCCTGCCCAAGCCGTGGACCACCAAGCGCCTGATCGACTGCGTGCAGTCGGCCCTGGTGCAGGGTTCGCCCATGCACTGATAGCATCGCGATATCAGCCAAGGCGAACTTCACGGCGACTCCTGCGGTCAGTTATTAAGCAACCTTACATGGCCAGCAGGCCCCCAGTTCGAGTTTACTGAATGCATTCACAGGCCCATGACGTTGGTGCGCCCCCTGTACTTGAAGCCCTGCGCTCGGGTACCGCTTTACTGCACGTCGCCCTGGAAAAGCGCTTGCCGTTTTTCTCCCCGCAGCTGGATCACACTCGGTATAAACGCCTGCTCCAGGCCTATTACGGGTTCTACAACCCTCTGGAAACGACGCTGAACGACAGCGGCTTGATCCCCGTGGGGTTTGATCAGGTGCTGCGTCGCAAAACTCCCACCTTGCTGACGGATCTCCACGCCCTGGGCCTGGACGCCCGAGCCATCGCCGCCCTTCCCCATTGCCTGTCGCTACCGCTCCTCGACACGCCGGCCGCCTGCCTGGGCGCGCTGTATGTGTTGGAAGGTGCCACCCTGGGCGGGCAGATCCTGCGCCGGGAAATGGCCCAGCGCCTGGGACTGGATGCCGACAACGGCGGCGCGTTTCTCAACGTGTACGGCGCTGAAACCGGTCGGCGCTGGAAAGACTTTCTCGACTACCTGAGCCATGTGCCCCTCGATGCGCACGCCAAACTGCGCGCCGTGAACGCGGCCCGCTCGACATTCAGCTGCTTTGAGCAATGGCTCGACAGCCAGGAGGTACTGCTATGAAACCCGAAGATTTTGAAGAGTTGCTTGCCAACTGTGCAGACGAACCCATCCGCTTCCCGGGGGCCATCCAGCCCCACGGTGCGCTGCTGACCCTGTCAGAGCCGGAACTGCATATCGTGCAGGTGAGCGCCAACGTAGCCGAACTGTTCAACCACTCACCGGAATCCCTGCTGGGCCAGCCGCTGCACACATTGATCGGCATTGAACATGCCGAAGCCGTCCGGACCATGGTCACGCAAAACAGCTTTTTCGACGCCGCACCGCTGCACATGACCCTCAACGGCGCCGAGTTCGAAGGCTTGCTGCACCGCCATCAGGATGTACTGGTGCTGGAGTTCGAACCACGGCTCAAGGACTTCCAGCCGCGGGCACTCAATGGCCGGACCAGCAACCTGGGCAAGATGCTGCAACGCCTGCAGGCGGCGAAAACCCTGCAAGCCTTGTATGAAATCAGCGTCAACGAAATCCAGGCCATGACCGGCTACGACCGGGTGCTGATTTATCGTTTCGAAGAGGAAGGCCACGGCCAGGTGATCGCCGAAGCGTCCGCCCCGTCGATGGAATTGTTCAACGGCCTGTTCTTCCCGGCGTCTGACATCCCCGAACAAGCCCGGGAGCTGTACCGCACCAATTGGCTGCGGATCATCCCCAATGCCGATTACGAGGCAGTGCCGCTGGTGCCCAGGTTGCGCCCGGACACCGGCCAGCCCCTGGACCTGAGCTTCGCCACCCTGCGCAGCGTGTCGCCGATTCACTGCCAGTACATGAAAAACATGGGGGTGCTGTCGTCCATGAGCATCTCCCTGATGGCCGGCGACAAACTCTGGGGCCTGATCAGTTGCGGCAACCGCCAGCCGCTGCTGGTGCCCAATGATTTGCGCACCGCGTGCCAGACCATCGGCCAGGTGCTGTCGTTGCAGATCAGCGCCATGGAGGCCCTGGACCTAAGCCGCCAGCGCGAAGAAAAAGTCGAGGCCCTGGCCTTGCTCAGCCAGGCCATGCAGGCCTCGCCCGCAAACGTCTTCGATGGCTTGGCGCAGCGTCCGCAATTGCTGATGGACCTGACCCTCGCAGGCGGTGTGGCGATCATCGAAGACAAGCAACTGCACCGTTACGGCAATTGCCCGGAACCTGCGCAGATTCGCGCCCTGCACAAGTGGCTGCAAGAGACCGGGCAGCCGGTGTTTGCCAGCCATAACCTGGCCTCGGTTTACCCGCCGGCGGCTGAATACCAGCACGTAGCCAGTGGCGTGCTGGCCATGAGCTTGCCCAAGCCGGTGGACAACGGCGTGTTGTGGTTTCGTCCCGAAGTGAAGGAAAACATCAACTGGAGCGGCGACCCGAACAAACCCCTGGACCTGGAAAGCACCGACGCGGGCCTGCACCTTCGCCCACGCACCTCGTTTGAAATCTGGAAGGTGGAGATGGCCGGCATTTCCACCAAATGGAGCCACGGTGACCGCTTCGCCGCCAACGACCTGCGCCGCTCGGCCCTGGAAAATGACCTGGCCCGCCAGGTGCTGCGTGAACAACAGGCGGTGCGCGCCCGGGATGAACTGGTGGCGGTGGTTTCCCACGACCTGCGCAACCCGATGACGGTGATCTCGATGCTCTGCGGCATGATGCAAAAGGCCTTCAGTTCCGATGGCCCACACACCTCGCGACGGATTTCCTCGGCCATCGATACCATGCAACAAGCCGCCGGGCGCATGAATGTGCTGCTGGAAGATTTGCTCGACACCTCGAAGATCGAAGCCGGGCGCTACACCGTCAAGCCGGTGGCCCTGGACGTGAGCCAGATGTTCGAGGAGGCCTATTCACTGCTCGCGCCCCTGGCGATGGAAAAGGGCATCGACCTGTCCTTCAATGCCGAACCCGGGCTGCAAATCCATGCCGACCCGGAACGGTTGTTCCAGGTGCTGTCGAACCTGATCGGCAACGCCATCAAGTTCACCCCGCGCCAGGGCAATATCGGCATCAGTGCGCTGAGCAATGGCGAAGAGATCGTGTTTTCGGTACGTGACTCCGGCGAAGGGATCGCCCCTGATCAGTTGCCTCACGTGTTTGATCGCTACTGGACGCAAACCGAAAACAATCCCACCGGCAGCGGCCTGGGCTTGTACATCACCCAAGGCATCGTGCAGGCCCACGGCGGGCGGATCGAGGCTGAGAGTGAGTTGGGGCGAGGCAGCGAGTTTCGGTTTACGGTGCCCAAGCCGGCTTGAAACGGCGCCTCATCGAGACGGCGAAGCATATGGAAACCCAAAGGCCCGGAACGCCGGACCGGGCCAGGGCCACTGATCAGGACGCACTCAAAGGGAGGTGAATGCGCACACTTCACGTCCTTTCTAATGAGAGCCAAAATCTATGTCCTTTCCAATCATTGGCAGCGCTTTCCATATCCAATCCTTCAATGGGCCCACTCATTCGCCTCAAGCCACTCAACCCGTCCAACCTATTCAGCCGGCCCCCAAACCAAACGATGAGCCCTCGCGTAGCAGTTCCAACCAGCAAAGTTTTCAGTCGAATAGCGGTAATCTGACTGATCTGGGAAAAGGCAATTTGCCGTGAGGGTTTAAGCCTTCCTAAACCGGCAACACCACCACGGCGGCCAACCCGCCACACGGGCGATTCTCCAACGTCAGCGTTCCACCGTGTTCCAGGACAATCGCCCGTGCCGTGGAAAGGCCCAAACCGACCCCGCCGGTACTTTTATTGCGTGAGCCTTCCAGCCGAAAGAACGGCAGGAACACCTGCTCATGCTGCTCCTGCGGGATGCCCGGGCCACGGTCCAGTACCCGTATCGTCACCACGCCCGGACTCTGTTGCAGTTCGATTTCCGGCGCCCGCCCGTAGTGGATCGCATTGTCCATCAGGTTGGTCATCACTCGCTTGAGCCCCAGCGGGCGACCGAAATACACCAGCCGTGGCGGGCCATTGAAGGTGATGTCGATGGACTGGTCGCGGTAATCGTCAATCAGCGTTTGCAGCAACTCAGCGAGGTCAAGTTGGGTAGCCTGTTCCAGACGCGCATCGTCGCGAAAGAATTCCAGCGCGGTGTTGATCATCGCCTGCATCTCGTCGACATCCCGGAACAGGCGGTGCTGCTGGTCGGCATCTTCGATGAATTCCCCCCGCAGGCGCAGGCGGGTCAGCGGCGCACGCAGGTCATGGGAAATCGCGGCGAGCATCTGGGTGCGGTCCTGGATGAAGTGCTGCAACTGCGCCTGCATGCCGTTGAACGCGAGAATCGCCTGGCGGATTTCCTGGGGGCCGACCGGCTCGATAGGCGGCGCACGAAAGTCGGCGCCGAAACGTCGCACACCCTGGGCGAAATACTGCAGCGGCCGGGCCAGGCGCCGGGTGGCGATCAGCGTGACCAGCGCGGTGGAAATCAGTACCAGCATCAGCACGATCAGGCTTCGCGGGCCTTCCGCCAGGCCCCAACTGCGCGACGGCGCGCTGAACATCAGCCAGGATTCATCCACCAGTTGCACCACCAGCGCATAGCGCCCGCCGGGGCCAGGCCAGTCGGACGGTTCGTAGGCTTCCATTCGCCGCTCCGGCCCCTTGAGCAGCTGTTTGAACACCTGGTCGGAGTGAAACCCCGGGTCTTCCAAAACCGGCACATCAATGCCTGTGCGGGTGGCCGACCAACTCACCTTGAAGCTGTCATCGGCCACTGCCCGAGTCAGTTGCGCGCGCTGGGACGGCTCTGCCGCTTCGATCATCCGCACGATCACCGCGACCTTCTCCAACAGGCCGGTTTCACCCAACGGCGGCCTGGCCCAAACGCCAGCCAGTTGCACAAACAGCGCATTGAAGGCCAGCGCTGTGAGCATCGCAATCAGGATGGTCAGGGCAATCCAGCGGGCCACGGTGTCCCGAGGTTTGAAGCGGCTCATGAGCGGGTCACCGCGACGGTGAACTGGTAACCACCGTTGCGCACGGTACGAATCATCGCCGGGCGCTTGGTGTCGAACTCCAGCTTGCGTCGCAGGCGGCTGACCTGTACGTCGATGCTGCGGTCGAAGGCGTCGTGGCTATGGCCCCGCGCCAGGTTCAGCAATTGCTCGCGGGTGAGCACGCGCTGCGGGTGTTCGACGAACACCAGCAGCAGGTCGAACTCCCCGGACGACAACGGGATCATCACCTGGTCCGGCGAGCGCAACTCACGGCGCGTCAGGTCCAGTTGCCAGCCGGCGAAACGAATCAGCGGGCGCGACACGTCGCCCAACGTCGGCCGGTTTTCACCCGCCCGACGCAGTACGGCGCGCACCCGGGCAAGTAATTCACGGGCATCGAAAGGTTTGCTCAGGTAATCATCGGCGCCCATTTCCAGGCCCACCACGCGATCACTCAGTTCGCCCATGGCGGTCAGCATGATCACCGGTGTTGCGTATTGCTGGCGCAGGCGCTGGCACAGCAACAGGCCGTTATCCCCCGGCAGCATCAGGTCGAGGATGATCAGGTCGGCAGGTGTACGCTCCATGGCCGCCCACAGCTCGGCGCCATTGGCGGCGGTCTCGACCGTGTAGCCATGTTGCAGGAAGAATTTCTTCAGCAGGGCGAGGACCTCGAGGTCATCGTCCACGATTAAAAGATGGCTCACCGATGGGCATCACTTGGTCTTGTCGATGCGCCATCTAAAACCATTCGACGCGGCCCGTCATATATTTCAATCGTGCAATAAAGCGTCAACGGCGCAATAAAGCAGACATCTTTGCGCAAGCTGCGGCTGCCAGCATCGGCTTCCTTTTCCCGGAGACTGACCCCATGCGCTCGCTGACGTACCCCCAGCACCTGGCTCGCCAGGCGGTGTTGTTGCTGACTGTGTCTTACCTCACAGGCTGCGCGAGCCCGGCCAACGTAACGAGTACCACACGCTGCGCACAGGTTTCCTACCCGGTGTATGACCCCGCCGAACCAGTCAACCGGGGCGTGTTCGCCTTCAACCGCGCGGTGGATGACTACGCCCTGGCGCCTGTAGCCCGAGGCTACCGATACATGCCGGAGTTTTTCCAGCAGGGTGTGCATAACTTCGCCAGCAACTTCAGCGAGCCCAAGGTCTTCATCAACGACCTGCTGCAAGGCAACCCACGGCGCTCGATCAACACCCTGGGACGTTTTGCGGTGAACACCACCGTGGGGATCGTCGGCTTGATTGATGTCTCGGACCCGCTGGGCATCCCTCGTCACACCGCCGACTTCGGCCAGACCTTTGGCGTGTGGGGGATTGGCAACGGGCCGATTGTCGAACTGCCGTTGCTGGGCACCGGCAACAGCCGCGATGCGGCGGGCAAGGTCCTGAACTTCCTGGTGGCGCCGCTGGGCGACAGCGATACCGTGCAAACCCTGGGCACCATCAGCCTGGTGGGTGGCACAGTGGACACGCGCGCCTCGTTGCTGCCGCTGACCGACAGCCTGCAAAAGCTGCCGGACTACTACAGTGCCTTGCGTAACGTGGTGGCCGAACACCGCGCGGCCTTTGTGCTGGAGGGCAAGCAGGGGGCGACGTCGCCTCAGGCCGATAATTGTGCACAGGGAGCCGGCGATGATTTCTGAATCAAGCTCACTGGTCCTGCAACGTCAGGTTCGTAAACGCGGGACCAGCGCCCTGCTCTGCCGGGAGACCCGCCTGAGCCTGTCGTCGGAGCAGGGCCGCCTGGTGCTGAGCCGCTATGTCGAACGGTACAGCCCGCAGGGTGTGCGCTGGGTCGAGCGCCAGCACAGTGTGGCCCTGGCCGAAGTGCTGCGCTGGATGATTGCCGAAGGCGAGACCTGCGCCACGCAGTCATGATTTGAGATGAAAGGTTTATAGCCCGGGCCAGTGGGCGCCGGGTAATTTGCCGCTCGCCCGGGTATCGCGCCTTAACAAAACGCTGACATTCAATGCGTTACCTTTTCGGCCCAACCTTGCCCAGAGCCGTTGCCTTGATGCCTCACCCCGACACACTTCCCGCTGTACTCGCCGGCCCGTTGCTGCGACGCCTGGAACCGCGGCGCCTGGTGATGTGGCTGGTGGGAAGTCGTCCCCTGGCATTGACCCTGAGGCTGCAAGTCGCCCAAGGCGCGGCGCTCGATATCGAGTTGGACGCCAGCCAATGCAAGGTGGTGCCCGTCGGGCGCCAGGCCTTTATCCATCTGATCGACGTACCGCTGGCGGAAGCCCTGCCCCAGGACGTGAGCATCGGCTACGACCTGCTGGTAAACCGTGCCGGTATCGCCGAATGGGCGCCGCACCTGCTCTACCCGGGCGCACAAGGCCCGCATTTCGTCCTGCACAGCCGCATCCACCAATTGGTCCACGGTTCCTGCCGCAAGCCCCATCACAGCGCAGCCGACGGTTTGCTGTGTGTCGACCGGCTGCTGGCCGAATCGAACACCCTGGAGGAACGCCCGGCCTTGTTGATGATGAGTGGCGACCAGGTCTACGCCGACGATGTCGCGGGGCCGATGCTGCGGGCCATTCATGCGCTGATCACGCGCCTCGGCCTGTTTGATGAACACCTCGACGGTGCCGTCGTCGACAACAGCGCCGCGCTTTATGAGCATGCCGCCAGCTACTACCATCGAGCCGACCTGTTGCCCGCCCTGAAGAGCAACGAGACCCTGCGCGAGCGTTTTTTTGGCGGGGTGAAGAAGCCTATTTTCACCAGCAGCAGCGCCGACAACCACCTGGTGACTTTTGCCGAAGTCATGGCGATGTACCTGCTGGCGTGGTCGCCCGTACCGTGGCAGCTGATCACACCGCAAGCGCCGCAACTGCGCGCCGAAGGGCACGTACGCTATGGGCACGAGCAAGTGCAGATCGACACGTTCCGTGACGGCCTGGGTGGCGTGGCCAGGGTGTTCGCCCACCTCTCCTGCCTGATGATCTTCGACGATCACGACATCACCGACGACTGGAACCTCAGCGCCCAATGGGAAGAAACCGCCTACGGGCATCCGTTCTCCAAGCGCATCATCGGCAACGCACTGCTGGCCTACATGCTGTGCCAGGGCTGGGGCAATAACCCGGATGCGTTCGATACGGTGATCGGCAAAACCCTGGCGCTCACCACACAGGCCCACGACAACTACCTGCAGCCTGTCGCTCAAGATGAGCTGGTGGATGACCTGCTGAAGTTCCAGCAATGGCATTACGTGCTGCCCACCACCCCCGCACTGGTAGTGCTCGACACCCGTACCCGGCGCTGGCGCAGCGAGTTCAACCTCAAGCAACCCTCCGGCCTGCTGGACTGGGAAGCACTGAGCGAACTGCAACAGGAGCTGCTGGATCACCCTTGCGCGATCATCGTTTCACCGGCGCCGATCTTCGGCGTCAAGCTGATCGAAACCGTGCAGAAGGCCTTCAGCTGGTGCGGCTACCCGCTGTTGGTGGACGCGGAAAACTGGATGGCCCACCGGGGCGCGGCACAGGTGATCCTCAACATCTTTCGTCACTCCCGCACACCGGGCAACTACGTGATCCTCTCGGGAGACGTGCACTACTCGTTCGTCTATGAAGTGCTGATTCGCCACCGCAATGCCGGTCCAAAAATCTGGCAGATCACCAGCAGCGGCATCAAGAACGAATTCCCGCCGCGCTTGCTGGAATGGTTCGACCGTCTCAATCGATGGCTCTACTCACCGCGCTCACCGCTGAACTGGTTCACCCGTCGCCGACTCATGCAGGTAGTGCCGCATATTCCGGAACACGCTGAAGCGGGCGAACGGCTCTGGAATTCTGCCGGGATCGGGCAGGTGTTTTTTAACCGGCAGGGGCAGCCTGAGGCGATTTATCAGCACAATGCCAATGGGGCGCCCAGGACCAGGATGGCGGCGCCTGATCAGAAGCTGAACCCAAGCAAGTAGTGGCTTTTAGCCACATCCCCACTAGACCAAAGACCCCCTTCTAAGCGCCAAGGCGCCGTTGTACAGTACCGCCAGCCACGGAGTATCGGCATCAATTTTGGCTGGCCCCAGGAGCCAGTCCACGCAGGGAGTGCGCAATGGACGATACATCCGGCAGCGAACCGTCAAGGAAGGACTTTTGCGACCTTAACGCCGACATGCTGCATGCCATCATGGAGCTGGTCAGCGACGGGATCTGGGACTGGAACGCCAACACCGGGTTCGTTTACCGCAACCCCGGCTGGTACGAAATGCTCGGCTATGCCCATCACTCCCTGGAAAACAGCGTATTCACCTGGGAAAACGTGATTCATCCCGATGACTATCCCCAAGTGATGGTGCTGTTTGATAACTACATCAACCGCCGCACCACTCACTATCAAGCCGAATACCGCTGCCGCAAGAAAGACGGCTCCTACCTGTGGATCGAAGACCGCGGCTACGTGATCGCACGTAACGACGACGGCTCGGTGGCACGCATGGTCGGCGCCCACCGCAGTATCCAGGCGCGCAAACAGTCCATCGAACAGCTGGAGCGCCGCAATCAATCCCTTGAAGCCCTGGTGGCCGAGCGCACCCGCGAGCTGTCGCGGGTCAATCAACAACTGCAGTTGCAACTGGACGAGAATCGCTCCCTGGCCGAACGCGACGCCTTGACTCGCGTGGCCAATCGTTACCGCCTTGAACGCGTCCTGCTGGAAGAGTGCGCTCGCGCCCAACGGTTTCGCCTGCCGCTGTCGCTGATCGCCATGGACATTGACGACTTCAAGCCCATCAACGATCAGCACGGCCATGCCGTAGGCGATGAAACCCTGGTGCGCGTGGTGGAATGCCTGGAGGCCTGCATTCGCCACGGCGACTTGCTGGCCCGCTGGGGCGGCGATGAATTCATGGTCATCGTGCCCAAAAGCACGTTGGAGACCGCGCGGGAATTGGCCGAGCGAATGCGCTGTGCGTTCAAGGACTTGCCCGCCGTGGGCAGCTTCAAGGTGACGTTGAGCCTCGGCGTGGTAGAGCGACGCAACGATGAGTCACCCGCCTGCCTGATGGCCAGGGCCGATCAGGCGTTGTATCGCTCCAAGGCGGCGGGCAAGGACACGGTTTCTTCGTGAAACCTCAGCGAACCGGCGGCGCGTACTGGATCCCGCCGTTGCTCCACAGGGCATTAAGGCCGCGCTTGATCTTCAGCACGCTGCCCTGGCCGATGTTGCGCTCGAACACCTCGCTGTAGTTGCCCACTTGCTTGACGATCTGCACGACCCAGTCCTTGCGCAGTTTCAGGTCCTTGCCGTAGTCACCGTCTGCGCCGAGCAAACGGGCGACGTCCGGGTTCTTGCTGGACTTGGCTTGCTCTTCAACGTTCTGCGAAGTGATGCCCATTTCCTCGGCATTGAGCATGGCGAACAACGTCCACTTGACGATGCTGAACCACTCGTCGTCGCCCTTGCGCACCAGCGGGCCCAATGGCTCCTTGGAAATGACTTCCGGCAATACGACGAACTCATCCGGGTGAGCCATCTTGATCCGCTGGGCGTACAGCCCCGACTGGTCGGTGGTAAGCACGTCGCAGCGGCCCGCTTCGAGGCCCTTGGCACTTTCGTCAGCAGTGTCGAAGGTAATCGGCGTGTACTTCAGGCCGTTGGCGCGGAAGTAATCCGAGACGTTCAGCTCGGTGGTGGTGCCGGCCTGGATGCAGATGGTCGCGCCGTCCAGGTCCTTGGCGCTCTTCACACCGAGCTTGGTGTTCACCAGGAACCCGATGCCGTCGTAGTAGGTCACGCCGGTGAACACCATGCCCATGCCCGCGTCACGGGAACTGGTCCAGGTGGTGTTGCGGGAAATCAGGTCGATCTCGCCGGATTGCAACGCAGTGAAACGCTCCTTGGCGGTCAACTGGCTGAACTTCACTTTCGACGCGTCACCAAAGAGTGCTGCGGCGACGGCGTGGCACACGTCCACATCAATGCCGGTCATCTTGCCGTTGGCGTCCGGCACGCCAAAACCCGGCAACCCATCACTGACCCCACACTGGATAAAACCCTTCTTCTGGATCGCATCCAGGGTCGCCCCTGCGTGGGCGCTCCCTGCCAGTCCCAGTAATGCTGCGGCGGTGAATGCCGCCAACGTGGATTTCATGTGCTTCATGCAAGGCGCTCCCTGTCGGTCTTTATTATTCGGCGCCACAAACCCGCGCCGTTTATAGTGTTGCCGGTCAGTATCAACGGCTTTACACCTTGGCCACAAACGACGTTTAGGCAAAGGCTCCTTCCGATTTGGAATGAACTTCTCATGATCTCGAAACGCTTGACCCCTTCGATGACCGCCCTGCAGTGCTTCGAAGCCGCCGCCCGCCACCTGAGTTTCACCCGCGCTGCCGAAGAACTGCACCTGACCCAGAGCGCGGTGAGCAAGCAGGTGGCACAGCTCGAAGAGATGCTCTGCCACCCGCTGTTCCAGCGAGTACGCCAGCGTTTGTACCTGTCGCCGGCGGGCTCGCTGTACCTGGAGGAAGTACGCAAGATCCTCAACCAGGTGGATATTTCCAGCCGCTACATCCTCACCTACGGTGGCGAGACCGAAGTGCTGCGCATCGCCACCCAGCCGACCTTCGGTGACCGCTGGCTGGTGCCCAAGCTCAAGGATTTTGCCGCGCGCCATCCCAATATCCATCTGGACGTGCGCAACGAACTGGAGCCGTTCGACGTGTTGCAGGCCAAGGCAGATATCGCGTTTTTCTTCGGCCAGGGAGCGTGGCCGGGGGCAACTTGCATCGAGTTGTTTCGCGAAGCCGTGGTGCCGGTCTGTGCCCCCGGGTTTGTTGCCGCTGGCAGCGACGCCTCGTCCCGCCACACCTTGCTGCAATGCACCTCGCGCCCGGAAGCCTGGCACGAGTGGTTTCTGGAACAGGGCCTGCACTCGCAAAACAGCTACCACGGGCCGCGTTTCGACACGTTCTACATGTGCATCCGCGCCGCGCAATCGGGGTACGGCGTGGCGTTGGTGCCGCAGTATCTGGTGGCCGAGGAATTGGCGAACGCCAGCCTGATGATCCCCTGGGATTACAGAATGCCGAGTGCCGGCGCGCACTTTATCGCCCATGCCGAACATGCCGGGGAGATCCCGAAAGTGAAGGCGTTCCTGAACTGGATGGTGGATGTGGCGAGGGAGCTTGCTCCCTCGCCATAGCACATCCCGACTTTTAATAATGACCCGGCGACTTTATTTCGTTTGCGGGGCAAGGCGGCTCACGGCTTAGATAAAAGGACGCATCCTATTCTTGAGTCCCGGATCCATGAGCCGCGAAACCATCAGCCAGTCGATTTCCATCGTCCACCCCATCAGCCTCAGCCATGGCCGGAACGCCGAAGTCTGGGACACCACCGGCAAGCGCTTCATCGATTTCGTCGGCGGCATCGGCGTGCTCAACCTGGGCCACTGCCACCCGCGTGTGGTGGAGGCGATCCGCGACCAGGCCACCAGGCTCACCCACTACGCCTTCAATGCTGCGCCTCACGCGCCCTACATCGAACTGATGGACCGTCTTACCGCATTCATCCCGGTGGATTACCCGGTCAGTGGCATGCTCACCAACAGTGGTGCGGAAGCGGCGGAAAACGCCCTGAAAATTGTCCGCGGCGCCACTGGCCGCACCGCCGTCATCGCCTTTGACGGTGCGTTTCATGGGCGCACGCTGGCGACGCTCAATCTCAACGGCAAGGTCGCGCCCTACAAGCAAAAAGTCGGCGTATTGCCGGGGCCGGTGTTCCACCTGCCCTACCCCAGCCGCGACAACGGCGTGACCTGCGGCGAAGCACTCAAGGCGATGGACCGCCTGTTCAGCGTGGAAATCGACGTCGACGACGTGGCCTGTTTCATCATCGAACCCGTGCAGGGCGAAGGTGGTTTCCTGGCGCTGGACGTGGAATTTGCCCAGGCCGTGCGACGCTTCTGCGATGAGAAAAACATCCTGTTGATTGCCGATGAAATCCAGTCCGGCTTCGGCCGCACCGGCCAGCGCTTCGCCTTCTCACGCCTGGGCATCGAACCGGACCTGATCCTGCTGGGCAAAAGCATCGCCGGCGGTGTGCCGTTGGGTGCGGTGGTGGGTCGCAAGACATTGCTCGACAACCTGCCCAAAGGCGGCCTCGGCGGCACCTACTCCGGTAACCCGATTGCCTGCGCGGCGGCCTTGGCCACCCTGGATGAAATGACGGACGAGCACCTGCAAGGTTGGGGCGCGCAGCAGGAAGAAGCGATCGTCAGTCGCTATGAATCATGGTGTTCGAAAAGGCTCTCCCCCTACCTCGGCCGCTTGACCGGCGTGGGCGCCATGCGTGGCATCGAACTGGCCAACGCCGACGGCAGCCCGGCGCCACAACAACTGGCCCAGCTGCTGGCACTGGCCCGCGAGGCGGGTTTGTTGCTGATGCCCAGCGGCAAATCGCGGCATATCATCCGCCTGCTGGCGCCGTTGACGATTGAAGCGGCGGTGCTGGAGGAAGGGCTGGATATTCTTGAAGAGTGTTTGGCGAAGTTGGCTTAAAAACCAAAAAGCCCGGCGGGAAGCCGGGCTTCGAACGGAAAACGTCAGTGGACGAGTCGGGCGACGCCAAAGGCGATGGCAGACAAGGCGCCAGCTGTTCCGACAAACCATTTCAGCAGTCGGGTTTCCAACGATTGCATATCCGTTCTGAAATTGGCGATTGAGAGATCCAACTTGGAGGTTGCTTCGAGCAGGTCGATTTTGGTCTGCATCAGATCGGACTTGGTGGCCATGTGCTCCTGCATGCCATCCAGCTTCGTCTCGACGCGCTCCAATCTTGCCTCAACTTGTGAAATACGCTTTTCCAAATCGTTTTCTCCTCCGTTGCCCCCACCGCCTGCGCCGCCTTTGCGGTCGTAGCCTGATGACGAACCTTGACGGTACTCCTGGCGAAGATAGCTCACATTATCCTTGAGGTCATTCGCCATTTCAGGCCTCCTTCTTTTGGGTCAAAGCATTCAGTCCATCAGCTACACCTTCCATGCAGTCGATAAACTCATTCAGCTTCACCCATGCTTCATCTGCCGCCTGTTTTACATCCACGTCTTCACTATGTTTGAGCGCACCGGACAAGCTAATGATGCCGGAGCCGAGCCTAGCAATTGCACTGTGATACTGACCGAGAATAATGACTAGTTCCCCGGCTGTTACGGCCTTTGCCTCACCTACGTTGTCGTCGCCTTCCATGTCGACCCCCCATCTGTTTTGGTGACGCAGATAACCACGCCCTCAAACACAAACCAACGCACAGATTGCTACCAAATCCGACGATCCAGCGCACTATTACCAAATCCGAAAGAATCCATCTTCCGTTTAGCCCTTTCTCTCCCCGCGCCAGGGCTTTATCCTTGTCAGCAACAAACTGAAACGTTTCATCATTCCACCAAACCATCGACCGCCCGTGTTCAACGCCCTTGTGCGAACGCGCCAGGCCGCTGTTTGCGTTTCAAAACCATAAAATATTAAGACCCCATTTTGCCTATGCCTGCTTTCCCAAACCTGCGCCTGTGCGCTGCGCTGTTACCGTTCGGCTTGATCAACTGTGCCCAGGCCGCACCTGCCTTTGACGCTGAATCACCGTGGATGCTGGGAGATTTCGGCGGCACTCGGACAGCGCTGTCTCAACAAGGCTACGACTTCAAATTCGACTACACCGGCGAAATGGGCAGCAACCTGCACGGCGGCTCGGATCACGACCGCACTGCGCGCTACAGCGACCAATTCGGCCTGGGCACGCACCTGGATCTGCAGAAGATCCTCGGCTGGCACGACGCCGAGTTCCAGCTGACGGTGACCGAGCGCAGTGGCAACAACATCACCAATGACCGGGTCAACGATCCGCGTGTGGGCGGTTTTACCTCGTCCCAGGAAGTCTGGGGCCGTGGCCAGACCTGGCGCCTGACGCAGATGTGGTACCAGCAGAAATTCTTCGACCAGAAGCTCGACATCAAGGCCGGGCGCTTTGGCGAAGGTGAAGACTTCAACAGCTTCCCCTGCGACTTCCAGAACCTCGCATTCTGCGGCTCGCAGGTCGGTAACTGGGTTGGCAGCATCTGGTACAACTGGCCGGTGAGCCAGTGGGCGATGCGGGTCAAATATCACCTGACGCCCGAGTTGTACGCCCAGGTCGGCGCCTACGAACAGAACCCGTCCAACCTCGATCGCGGCAACGGCTTCAAGCTCAGCGGCAGCGGCACCCAAGGCGCCCTGCTCCCGGTTGAGCTGGTGTGGACGCCTACGCTGAACGGCCTGCCCGGCGAATACCGCGCCGGCTACTACTACAGCAGCGCCAAGGCCAGCGATGTGTATAAAGACCGCAACGACCAGCCGGCAGCCCTCAGCGGCGAGGCCTATCGCAGCGCCTCCAGCAAGCACGGGGTGTGGCTGGGGGTGCAGCAGCAAGTCACCAGCCTGGCCAGCGACCATTCGCGGGGCTTGAACGTGTTCGCCAACGGCACGATGCACGACAAGAAAACCAACGCTGTGGATAACTACGTGCAAGCCGGCGTGGTCTACAAGGGCCTGTTCGACGCTCGCGCCAAGGACGATATCGGTTTCGCCGTGGCCCGGGTGCACGTCAACCCGGCCTACCGCAAGAATGCCGAGGCAAGCAACCAGGCCCACGCGGTATACGACTTCGATGACCCATCCTACCTGCCGATTCAACACACGGAATACAGCGCTGAGCTCTATTACGGCATCCATGTCACCCAGTGGCTGACGGTGCGCCCGAACCTGCAATACATCCGTCACCCCGGAGCCGTGGCCCAGGTGGATGACGCGCTCATCGGCGGGATCAAGCTGCAAAGCTCATTCTGACGTTGTAAGTAAATTCTGAAGAAAACGAATTAGCCCTGAACCAAGCCTGCGCCGGAACGTCATCTACAGTGAACTGTGCGCAATCAATTCAAAACGTAACGGAGAACCACACTATGAGCACTGATGGTGCTTCAAGTCCAAGTCGCCTGCTGCCCAGGCTGCTGGGGATCTTGCTGCTGATAATGGGCCTGGCCTTGTTGGCCGGGGGGATCAAGCTGAGCATGCTCGGCGGGTCGCTGTATTACCTGCTGGCCGGTCTCGGCATCACCGTCACAGGCCTGTTGCTGCTGGCAACACGCCGTGCGGCGCTGGGCTTGTACGCACTGGTGCTGTTTGCCAGCACCGTATGGGCGCTGTGGGAAGTCGGCCTGGACTGGTGGCAACTGGTACCGCGCCTGGCCCTGCTGTTTGCCCTCGGCATCGTCATGCTGCTCCCGTGGTTCCGCCGTCCGTTGCTGCGTGGCCAAGCCTCGCCGCTGGGCACTGGCGCGCTGAGCGTCGCGGTCGTACTGGCCGGCGCCGCTGCATTGGCCAGCCAATTCACCGACCCGGGCGCCATGGTCAAGAAAGGCCAGCTGGACCGCGATGCGGTACCGGGCATGGCCAGCACTGCGCCAGCCCAGGCTGATGGTGACTGGAACTCCTATGGCCGTTCGGCCTTCGGTGATCGTTACTCGCCACTCGCACAGATCACTCCGGAAAACGCCCACAAGCTGGTTCCAGCCTGGACCTTCCGTACGGGCGACATCCCTGGCCCAGGCGATCCCGGTGAAACCACCGCGGAAAACACCCCGCTGAAAGTCAACGGCATGCTCTACGTGTGCACGCCCCACAGCCAGGTGATTGCCCTGGACCCGGACACCGGCAAGGAAATCTGGCGTTTCGACCCGAAGATCAGCAGCGAAGGTGCTGCCAACTTCAAGGGTTGGGCGCACATGACCTGCCGTGGCGTGTCGTATCACGATGACGCGGTCTATGCCTCGGAACAGAGCCCGACTGGCAGCGCCAGCCCGGCCGCCGCGCCGAATGCCTGCCCGAAACGCATCTTCGTCCCTACCGCCGACACCCGTCTGATCGCCCTGAACGCCGACACCGGCAAGATGTGCGAAGACTTCGGTGACAAAGGCCAGATCGACTTGCGTGCCAACATCGGCACCTTCGCCCCGGGCGGTTACTACTCCACCTCGCCACCGGCCGTCACCAAGAACCTGGTGGTAATCGGCGGTCACGTGACCGACAACGTCTCCACCGACGAGCCTAGCGGCGTGATCCGTGCGTTCGACGTGCACACCGGCAAGCTGGTGTGGAATTGGGACAGCGGCAACCCGGACGACACCACCCCGTTGGCCGAGGGCAAGACTTACACCCGCAACTCGCCAAACATGTGGTCGATGTTCGCGGTGGACGAAAAACTCGGCATGCTCTACCTGCCGATGGGTAACCAGATGCCCGACCAGTACGGCGGCGACCGGACTCCGGACTCCGAGAAGTACAGCGCCGGCCTGACTGCCCTGGACATCGACAGCGGCCACGTGAAGTGGACCTTCCAGTTCACTCACCATGACCTGTGGGACATGGACGTGGGCGGCCAGCCTTCGCTGATCGACATCAAGACCGCTGACGGCGTGAAGCAAGCGGTGATGGCGTCGACCAAGCAAGGCAGCATCTACGTGATCGACCGCTCGAACGGTCAGCCTGTAGTGCCGATCAATGAAATCCCTGTACCGCAAGGCGCAGTGGCCGGCGATCACACCGCACCGACCCAACCGAAGTCCGACCTGAACTTCATGCCACCGCCCCTCAAGGAGCGTGACATGTGGGGCGTGACGCCGTTCGACCAGATGCTGTGCCGGATTGACTTCAAATCCATGCGCTACGACGGTCCGTTCACCCCGCCATCGCTGCAGGGCTCGATCGTTTACCCAGGTAACTTCGGCGTGTTCGACTGGGGTGGCATTTCCGTCGACCCGGTTCGCCAGATCGCGTTCGTGAACCCGAGCTACATGGCGTTCAAATCGAAACTGATCCCGGCCGCCGACATTGCCAAGCAAGGCCCACGGGTCAGCGAAACCGAAGGGGTGCAGCCGAACAAAGGCGCGCCATACGGTGTGATCCTCGAAGCCATGCTGTCGCCACTGGGCCTGCCGTGCCAGGCGCCGGCGTGGGGTTATGTGGCCGCGGTCGACCTGACCAACCACCAGACCATCTGGATGCACAAGAACGGCACCGTGCGTGACAGCTCGCCGGTTCCGATTCCACTGACCATGGGCGTGCCAAGCCTGGGCGGGACTTTTACCACCGCCGGTGGCGTGTCCTTCCTCAGCGGTACCCTTGACCAGTACCTGCGTGCCTATGACGTGAAAAACGGCAAGCAGTTGTGGGAAGGCCGCCTGCCGGCAGGCGCGCAAACCACACCGATGACCTACACCGGCAAGGACGGCAAGCAGTACGTGCTGGTCATGGCCGGCGGTCATGGTTCCCTGGGCACCAAGCAGGGTGACTATGTGATGGCGTTCAAACTGCCGGATTAAGCAAAACCGGCAGTAAGAAAAAGGCGGCTACCTAAGTGGGTAGCCGCCTTTTTTTATGCGTGAAATAAAGCGATCCGATAGCGCCGATGTATTTAAAAGTTTACTCGGAAAAGTCCTATACCTCCCCAAAAGTCTTTCCCTCAACTTTGGCCCTGCGCCATCCGACGCTCACTGTCGCCAGTAAATCCCCAGCCAAACAAACGTTATCTATATGACGTGCTGTAACTAACATGGAGTTTTCATCATGACGGACCTCAACAGCGTTGAATCAATACCTGCAGTCCCGCATAGCAAGGCGCCCGGGATCCTGGCGCTTGAGCAACTCGACACACTCAGCCTGGAAAAACTTATTCGTGGAGAAATACTTGCCATCCGGGTACCTGACTACGCGAATGAACAAACCAGCGAAGTACTAAATAAACATATCAACGAAACGGCGACGCTCCAGGAATATAACCACGAGACCTATGAGCACGGAAAAGTTGTCCAGCATTTCTATGGTGTCCATCGCTGGGGAACACCGTTCAACTCCACCTACGGCAAGGCCGCAGACAGCTATTCGCAACAGAAATACTACGCAGACGCCAACCACATGCGCTGCGTGATCGATGACCTCTGTGCCCCGCGCAAACCACCCATCCATCTACTGATGGAGCATATCCGGCAGGTGTGGCCAGAAGGTGCGACAACCGCGGCGTTCCAGGGCCAGCCGATGTTCTGCGGCATTATCCGCGCCATGTTCCCGGAGACAGCCCACCTCTCCGAAACAGTCCCCCATGTCGATTGCCTGCCCTTGTCGATTGCCGAACTGGAACATCAATTCAGCGCGAATATTTACCTCGAAGTACCCCCTTCCGGAGGTGAACTGGTCATTTGGGATACCGAGGCGTTTACCTACGACGAGGTCATCCGTTTCGAAGGGGCGGAACTGCCCGAAGATCGTTTGCAAAAACCGCTGCGCATCCAGCCGCAGAAAAACGAACTGGTGATTATCAATACTCGCCGTCCCCATGCCATTTGCGGTTTCGATTCAGGCAAGCGCATCAGCATCCAGTCGTTTATCGGCTATACCACTGGCCAGCCGTTTTACTTCTGGTGCTAACGCCTTTATTTCTCTTCCTGACGGACACCCTGATATGACACCTGAAGAATTCCGCCGACATGGCCACGCCATGATCGACCTGATTGCAGACTATCGACAAAACATCGAGCAACGCGGTGTGCAACCCACCACGGCCCCGGGCGAAATCAGGTCCGCATTGCCGGCCAGCCCGCCTGAGACAGCCGAACCGTTCGAACAGATCATGGGCGACGTCGAAACACTGATCATGCCCGGTCTGTTGCATTGGCAGCATCCAAGCTTCTTCGGGTTCTTCCCGTCGAATGTGGAACTGTCCTCCGTCCTCGGCGATTGCTTGAGTACCGGCCTGGGCGTGGTGGGATTGTCGTGGCAATCGAGCCCGGCCCTGACTGAAATAGAGGAAGTCACCACCGATTGGCTGCGCGACATGATCGGCCTGAGCGCCAACTGGAGCGGAGTAATCCAGGACTCGGCCTCGACCTCCACCCTCGTGGCGCTGATCAGCGCCCGCGAACGCAGCTCCCACTACGCGCTGATGCACGATGGCCTGCAAAACAGCGGCGCCCCCTTGATCGTCTACACCTCGGCCCACGCCCATAGTTCAGTGAACAAGGCCGCGATCCTGGCGGGGTTCGGCCAGAACAATATCCGTACCGTGGCAACCGACGAACACAATGCAATGTCACCGCATGCATTGGAGCGGGCAATCGAACAAGACCTGGCTGCCGGGAACAGACCCTGTGTGGTGATTGCGACCACCGGCACAACGGCAGCCATGGCCATCGACCCCCTGGAAGCCATCGGCGCCCTGACGCAACGCCACGGCCTGTGGTTGCATGTCGACTCAGCCATGGCCGGGGCCGCGATGATCCTCCCGGAATGCCGCGCGCTGTGGCACGGCATCGAGAACGCCGACTCGCTGGTCCTCAACCCTCACAAATGGCTGGGGGCGGCGTTTGATTGCTCGGTGTACTTTGTACGCGACCCCGAGCACTTGATTCGCATCATGACCACCAACCCCAGCTATCTACAGTCCAAGGCTGACGGCCAGGTCAGGAACTACCGCGACTGGCGGATCTCCCTGGGCAGCCGGTTCCGCGCGCTGAAGCTGTGGTTCCTGATCCGCGAGCAAGGCGTCAACGGCCTGCAGGCCCGGCTGCGGCGTGACCTGGCGAATGCCCGCTGGCTGGCAGAACAGATTGAAGGCAGCAAACACTGGAAACTGGTAGCCGCCGTTACCCTGCAAACCTTGTGCATTCGCCACGAGCCACCAGGCCTTGATGGTGAGGCGCTGGATAACTACACCCGGGCCTGGGCGGAAAAGCTCAACCATTCAGGCAGCGCCTACGTCACCCCCGCCGTGCTCGACGAGCGCTGGATGGTACGCGTGTCCATTGGCGCGCTGGGGACGGAGCGCCACCACGTCGAAGGCTTGTGGGAACGGTTGCAAAGCCTGGTCGATGCAACGGTGGAACACTGAAAGACCGGCGTCGGTGCAGCCACCGACGCCCTAGACCGGCACGCGCTCGCGGCGCATCCACATCTCAAACGCCATGGCATTCAACGGCCGGCTGATCAGATAGCCCTGGGCCGTGTCGCACTTCCAGAGCTTGAGCAGCTTGAGGCTGGGCTCGAACTCCACCCCTTCGGCCACCACCTTGAGCCCCAGGTTGTGGCTCATTTCGATGGTCGAGCGCACGATCACGCCGTCGCCGGAAGTGCTGTCGAGGTTGCGCACAAACGATTGGTCGATCTTCAATTCCTGCACCGGCAGGCGTTGCAGTTGCGCCAGGGATGAATAGCCGGTGCCGAAGTCATCCACCGACAGGCTGATGCCACAAGCGCGCAGTTGCTCCAGCACGCTGAGGGCCTGGGCCGGGTTGTGCATGATCGCGCTTTCGGTGATTTCGAAAATCAGTTGCCGGGCCGATACCCGGTAGTGCGCCAGCAACTCGGTCACCCGCGGGGCCAGGCCGTCATCGGCGAGGTCATCCACCGAGATGTTCACCGACAACTGCACCTCCAACCCGCGCACCGCCCACTCGGCCAGTTGGCGAATGGCTTCTTCGATCACCCACTGGGTCAGGCTACCCATGCTGCCGGTGCGCTCGGCCAGGGGAATGAACTCGGCCGGCGACACCAGGCCCAGGGTCGGGTGCTGCCAGCGCAACAGCGCTTCGGCCTGGCGCACATGGCCATGGTGCAGGTCGAGCTTGGGCTGGTAACACAGGTACAACTCGCCCTCCGTCGGCGCCCGGCGCAGGTCACGAATCAGGCTGATCTGGCGTTGATGGGCGAGGTCGCGGTCCTGCTGGTAGATCTGTAAGTAACCCGGGAACGCTGCCGCATCGTGGCGGGCAATCGCGGCGCGGCTGATCAGCTCTTCAACCTGCTGGCCGTCGGCCGGGTAGGCGGCGATGCCGATGCTCACTTCGTGGCGCAATTCATCGCCACCAATGCGCTGGGGTTCGGTGAGCAGCCCATACAAGCGGTCAGCCAGGGCCACCGCGCGGTCGATCGCAGTGTTTTCCAGCAGCAGCAAAAACTCGCTGCCGGTGATGCGCGCGGCGGTGTCGCTGGCCGACAGGCTCGACAGCAGGCAGCGGCTGGCTTCGCGGAGCATTTCTTCCACGCCTTCCGGGCCGTAGCCTTCGTTGATCACCCGGTAGTTTTCAATCCCCAGGTACAGCAACACCACCGGCCGGCCAGCGCTGATGGCGCTGCCCAGGCGCTCCATGGCCAGCGCGCGGTTAGGCAGGCCGGTGAGCGGGTCGTGCAAGGCGTTGTGGGCCAGTTGTCGCTCGCGTACCGCGATCCCGGTTTGCATGGCGTTGAAGGCCTGGGCCAGCAGGCCGAATTCATCGTGGCTGCGCACCTGTACCGGTGTGCGGTAGTCACCGGCCCCGATGCGTTCGGCCGCCTGCACCAACGCATTGAGTGGGCGTGAAACCCGCCGCGCCAGAAACAACGCACCCGCGAGCGACACCAGCAGCACCACCAGGGCGATCGCGAGAAATTGCCGGTCCAGCGGCGCGAAGGATTCAAGGGCGTGGTCCAGCGGGCTTTGCAGCAGCACCCGGACCTCGCCACCGTCTGCCGTGTTGCCCAACGGCAGCACCTGGCTGAGATAGCGCTGGCCGTGGAACAGGTTCAATTGCGCCACCGGAGTGATGTACGCGCCCTGCAGGTCGCTGGCAATCGACGCCTGCAGCGCCTCGGGCTGAGTACTGAACAATTCGCCGGGCTGACCATGCTGCGCGCTGATGAACGACACTTCCAGGTTGCTCATGGAGCGCAATTCACTGGCAAAGATTTCGTCCATCGGAAAGCCCATGGCGACACGGGCGATCGGCGCGGGGTCGACGACTTCCTGTTGCACCAGCAGGAAAGGCCGGCCATCCAGGGCCACGATCAACATTTGCAGGCCGCTGCGCCGGGCCTGGCGCAAGGCATCGTTATAGGGAAAGGCCTGGCCGGACGTCAGCGCCGGTAACGTGCTGACCATCACGCGGCCGTCGAGCCCCAGCACAAATACCTCGCTGGAACTCAGGCCGGTGCCATGCCGGCGCAGGGTCGCGAGAATCGCGTCGGGTTCGCCATCGGCGACAGCCTGGCGAAACGGCAGGTCCGCCGTCAGCCAGTTCAAGCCGTATTGCAGGCGCCGGCCACGCAGGTCGAGCAGGCGTTCGAACACCTGGCTGCCGGTTTCCAGCTGCACCTGGGCCTGGTTTTCCACGGCGCGATTGGTGGCGGTCTTCACCGCGAAATACACCGCCGCCACGACCACCAGCAACAGCAGCGCCAGCACCCCGGCAATCCGGGTTTGAAACGTATGGCGCCACCTCATTCTGTTGCCCTCTGGCAGCGCCTGCCCCCTCCAGCCGAAACGTCCCTTCGTCATACGCGTCCCTCGCGACAGCTGAACCGGCGTCAAATAAATATCCTTTTTACAGGGATATTTGAATTATCCAGATTAGCTGCGCAAGAGAAGAAGTGCACCCAATAAATACGGGAGTTTATATGTCATTAATTTGGCGACAGGCTGCCGTTACGACGTTCGCGCCCGCATGAAGTCCCCCCAACGCCGCACGAGATAGTTGTGCTCATCCATCACCGAGTTCCACACCGCGATATGCCCCATGCGCTGTTCATAGGAACCGCCGTCGCGCACGTCACCCACATCGATCAGCGGCAAGCCATCGCTGCCCAACAGCTCTTCCCGAGCGGGCAGCCCGGCGTACCAGTAGTCCCATTCGGCACTGCTCAGGTGATCACGGCTGCGAGCCGGATTGCCGATGTAATAACCCTGGCGCGCCATCACCGCACCCGGCCAGCCGGACAGCCACCAGTTGAGGTAGGCATAGGCCGCATCCAGCACCGGGCCCTTGGCATGGCGCGACAGCGACAACCCGCCGAACCAGGCGCGATAGCCTTCACGGGGCACCGCCAGGCGGTATTTGACCCCGGCCCGATGCAGGCGCATCAGGGTCGGTGACCACAGGCTCTGGATATCGATGCTCGGGCTGAGCATCAGTTGCGCGGCTTCCTCGTCATCGGACCAGAACGCCGCGAAGTGGCCTTCCTTCTGTTTACGCACCAGGATATCGGCCAGTACATCGATCTCTTCGATGCTCATGTTGCCGATGTCCTTGAAGCTCGCGAGGCCCGCGCCTTGCACGGCCAGCGCCGCGTCGAGGGCGCCGATGGCGGCGTCGCTCTGCAACGCAGTGCGTGCGCCCCAGGCCGGGTCCAGCAACCAACCCCAACTCTCGTTGGTGCGGTTGAACCCTTCGGGCAAGCGCTCGGGGCGGTAGGCGAAACTGTCGGCGTTGTGGGTCAGGGGCAGCATGCTGATGCGTTCGGTGACGGTGCTGCCGAGGCTGCCGTCGTGCTGCACGAAGAGGCGCTCGCTGGGCACACTGCCGCTGCCCAGACGGTCGTTGGCGGACAAGCGTCCGCGCTTGGGCAGGTCGTTGATCTCGTGCCACAGCGCAATGCGCCGGGTGTCGATCGGCTGGATCGCCCGCGCCGGCCACACGAAGTCGACGTTGTGAAACCACTGGTCGTAGAGGTCGTAGCTGTCAGGTTGCATCACCGCAATGCGCTGGGCCTGCTCGACATCATGCACCTGGTACACCAGGCGAATGCCCAGCTCTTTTTCCGCTCGCACACGCAAGGTTTCGAGCAAGGTCACCGAGGTGCCGAGGACGCGAAGCGTGATCATGCGGCGAACCTTCTGGAGAACACTTCAAAGGAGCGCCGCAGCAGAGCCGGGTCGAGCCCGCGCAGGATAAACACCAGGCGCGATTGCCGATCGGTCCCCGGCCAGGCAGGCAGGTGAACCGGGGCATGCAGGCAATGCTGCACGCCATGAATGACGATGGGAGCGTTACTGGCGTTCACGTTGAGCAGTCCTTTGACGCGAAGAATACGTTCGCCGTGGCATCTTAACAGCATCGATAACCAGACCCCGAAACCGACCCAATCCAGCGGCTGATCGAAGGTCAGGCAACAGACTTGCGCAGCGCCGTGGTTGGCGGCGGTGGTTTGATGGAGTTTCCAGCGGCGGACTTCTGCAGCGGGCTCGGCACTGCGCAGGCCTTCGCCAAGCAGCAGTTGTTCACCGCTGTCGATATCGCAGGTATTGAGGATCGGCGTACCGGCGTTCAGTGCCTGCAAGTGCAAGCGCAACGGGCCACAGTCTTCGACGAGGTCGGTCTTGCTCAACAGCAGGCGATCGGCAGCGGCCACTTGCGCCAGCCATTCCGGGTGCAGGCGCTCTTGCAGGGCGGCGTGGCTGGCGTCCACCAGCGTCACCACCAGGCCGATATGAAAGCGCCCGCGCAGTTGCACGTCGTTGTTCAAGGTGGCGAGGATTGGCGCCGGGTCGGCCAGGCCGGTAGTTTCCAGGATCACCCGCTTGAAGGGCGGAATCTCGCCCCGCTCACGACGCTGCAACAGGCCGAGCAAGGCGTCTTTCAACTCGCCGCGAATCGAACAGCACACGCAGCCGCTGGGCAGCAGTACGGTGTCGGGCGCGACTTCCTCCACCAGCAGGTGGTCGATGCCGACGTCGCCGAACTCATTGATCAGCAACGCTGTGTCGCCGAGGCTTTCACCTTGCAGCAGGCGCTTGAGCAAGGTGGTCTTGCCGCTGCCGAGGAAGCCGGTGATGACGTTTAGCGCGATGCTCATAGTTCTACCTCAATGATGCCCCTGCAGGAGTCCGGCTTGCCGGCGATGGCGATATCAAGGACGCCATCGCCGGCAAGCCGGGCTCCTACAGTTCCAGATGATCGAGCAGGCGCGGGTCCAACGGGTCCAGCGGTCGACCGAGCATGCTCTCTGCCGCCTGCCACAGTTGATCCAGGCCGCTGGCCAGTTCCTGTTTGCCGGTGGCGCCCAGCAGCAGATAGGACGCGCCCTGGAAGTCTTCGACCTTGAGCCGGAACACCGCCAGCACCTGGTTGATCGCCGCGATGCGGCGCAGGCGTTCGCGTCGGCGCGGCAATTCATCGCCCAAAGGGTCGCTCCAGTGCAGGTCTTCGCCCAGCAGGCCGCAAAGTCCGCACATG
This sequence comes from Pseudomonas sp. IPO3774, assembly GCF_013386835.1. Lineage (NCBI taxonomy): Bacteria > Pseudomonadati > Pseudomonadota > Gammaproteobacteria > Pseudomonadales > Pseudomonadaceae > Pseudomonas > Pseudomonas sp. IPO3774. The sequence continues at coordinate 28,844 of NZ_JACAQY010000052.1, read as the reverse complement.
CTTAGTACCCGCTCATGGCATGACGTCGCCGGAGTTCGGGCCAAGGGTCTGGCCGACGAACAGATTGCCGCCCGGCTCGCTGGCCAGCAGCACGGCAGTCGGCGCGACTTCGTCCGCCAGGCCGAAACGACCCAGGGGCAACTCGGCGGCCTTGGCGCGTTTCCAGGTGTCGCTGATGCCGCCTACCAATGGCGTTTCGATGGGCCCGGGTGCGATGGCGTTGACCAGTACGTTGTCCTTGGCCACTTCCAGGGCCAGGGATTTAGTGAAGCCGATCACGCCGGCCTTGGCCGCCGCATAGTGCGTCAACTCGGCGCCGCCCTTGATCCCCAGTTGCGAGGCGACGTTGATGATCCGGCCCCAGCGCTGGGCGATCATGTGAGGCAAGGCGCGCTGGCTGGCGACGAACACGCTGGTGAGGTCGACGCGCAGCATGTCGTTCCACATGTCCAGGGTCAGGTCGACGCAACGGGCCTGGGTCAGCATGCCGGCGTTGTTGACCAGGATGTCGATGCCGCCGTAGTGGGTGACGCAGGCATCGACGCTGGCCTGGGCGCCGTCGACGGTGCCGACATCGGCCACGCACTCGAGGACTTCGGCGCCGAGGTTGCGGCAGGTGATGGCGGTTTCGGCGAGGGTGGCGGCATCGCGGTCGGCCAGCAACAGACGCGCGCCTTCGACGGCGTAGGCGCGGGCGATGGCGGCGCCGATGCCGCTGCCGGCGCCGGTGATCACGGCACGGCGGTTAGCGAGTTGGGGCATGGTGAACTCCTGAAATAATCAAACGGCGAACGCGGTCAAAAATGTGGGAGCGGCGGTGCGACGATTCGACTTGCTCGCGAATGCGGTGGATCAGTTCCACATGTATTGGCTGGCACTCCGCTTTCGCGAGCAAGCCCGCTCCCACATTTGGAGCGAGTCCGGCTTAAAACTGGGGGTTAGTCCGGCCAGCGCACGGTCAAGCCACCATCAATCACAATGCTCTGCCCGGTCAGGTAGCTCGACTCCTCACTGGTCAAAAACCGCACAAGGGACGCCACTTCATCCGCCCGCCCGACCCGGCCCAGCGGAATCGCCCGCGCCGCTTTCGCCAGCCCTTCCGGCCCGAGGGAGTTCTTCGCGTCCAGCGACTGCGGCGTCTCGATCAACCCCGGAATCACCGCGTTGCAACGAATCCCCAACGGCGCCAATTCCACCGCCAGCGACCGACACAACCCCGGCACGCCGGCCTTGGCCGCCGCATAGTGCGCGTGCTCCTGCCAGCCATACACACCACCGGCAATCGACGAAATCGCCACCAGCGCACCGCCTTCATGCATGTGCCGGGTTGCCGCCCGGAAGGTGCGCATCACCCCGGTCAGGTCGACGTTGAGCATCTCGTTCCACAGCTCGTCGGTCATCTCCAGCAGTGGCGCACGGCGTAACAAACCGGCGTTGGCCACCGCGTAATCGAGGCGACCGAAGTGCTGGACCGCCTGCGCCGCCAGGTTATCCACCGAGGTTGTATCGCCCACGTCCAGCGGCAACATCAGGCATTCACCGCCCGCCTCTTCCACCAGCGCAACCGTGTGATGCGGGTCATGGGGATCGGCCGGGTAATACCCACCCACCACCGCCACGCCGCTGCGGGCATACGCCACCGCGAGGGCCTGGCCGATGCCGCTGGCGGCACCGGTAATCAATGCAACTTTACGACTCATCGAATCAACTCCTTACTGGACGGTTTCCGGACGCACATGGCGCGCGGCAAACATCAACGCACCGGAGAGGAAGCACGGCACTGCGCCAAACCACAGCGCAGCGGTCTGCCAGTCACTCCCGGCCGACAACACCTGGGTCGCGCCGAACCCGGCAACCACCGCACCAATCGGCCCCATGGCATGGATAATCGCGCCACCGGTAGCCCGGATGCTGGTGGGAAAACTTTCACTGATGAAAAACAGCGCCGCCGAGTACGGCCCGATCAGGAAGAACAGGCCCAGGCTGTACAGCCCCACCACCATCGCCATGTTGCTCGGGCCAAACAGCATCCCGGCAAACGACAGCCCGCCGAGCATCCAGCCCAGGCCGATGACATTGCGCCGGCCGATCTTGTCGCCCATCCAGCCGTGGCTGAGGTAGCCGCAGTAGCCCACCAGGTTCGACAGCACGAGGATGATCAGCGAGTTCTCGAACGAGATGTGGTGCACGCTGACGATCACCGACGTACCCAGCACGCTGAACACCTGGATCGCCGCCCAGTTGAGCAGCAGCGCCGCACCGATCACCAGGGTTGCACGGCGGGCCGGGCCACGGAATGCGGCCTTGAGGCCGGCCTTGCTGTGTTCGTCATAGTCCACGCCGTAGGTCACGGCGACGTTTTGCGCTTCTTTCACCGCGCCGCTTTTACGTAGCTCGCTGATACGCTGGTGAATCTGGAACTGCGGGCTTTCCTTGAGCTTGCGCGCCATGACCGCGATGACAATCGCCGGGATCGCCGCAAACACGAAGCACCCCTGCCAGCCAATCACCGGCAGCAACAGCGCGGTCAAACCCGCCGCGATCAACGCGCCCACCGGCCAGCCGCCCTGCACCAGGCTGTAGATAAAGCCGCGACGCTTGGCCAGTTTCGGATCATCCGAAGCGGCGTACAGTTCGCTCAGGTAAGTCGCGTTGACGGTTTCCTCGGCATAACCCAGGCCGCCCAGCGAACGGATCAGGATCAGCGACGACTTGCCCCACGCACCACCAATGGCGGTGAGCGCCGAGCAGATCGCCGAACCGGCCACGGTGAAAATAATCCCTTTGCGCCGACCCAGTTTGTCCACGATCGGACCGATGGCCAGCGCGACCACGGCGGTGCCTACCGCCACCCATGTCGCAATCTCCGCTTGCTCCACTTCACCCCAATTAAAGTGCCGCCCGATTTCCGGCAGCAAGGTGCCGAAAAGGATGAAGTCATACACCGCAAACACCCAGGCGAAAAACGCGATCCAGGTGGCGAAACGCACCTCCTTGGGCGTCAGTTGCCGGGGTTTCCAGCCAGTCAGATCAAGCTTGTTGTAGATAGACATGAATCGCGCCTCGGGAGGTTGGCCAGGGTTTAGGTACGGGTGTCAGGTACGCGGTTGGCGGCGGATAAAGTCATCGGCGATTTCGTCGAAGGTGACGAAGCGCACGCCGGCATGGCTCTGGATGTGTTCGATCAGCCGCTCAAGCATCAGCAGCACTTGCGGGCGGCCGGACACGTCGGGGTGGATGGTCATGGTGAACACCGCGTGTTCGTGCTCGCGGTAGACCCAGTCGAACTGGTCGCGCCACATTTCTTCGAGGTGACGCGGGTTGACGAAGCCGTGGCTGTTGGGGGCTTTCTTGATGAACATCATCGGCGGCAGGTCGTCTAGGTACCAGTTGGCCGGGATCTCCACCAGGTCGGTTTCTTCGCCGCGCACCAGGGGTTTCATCCAGGTGTCGGGGTGCTGGCTGTAGTCGATCTTGGTCCAGGTGTCGCCCTTGCGCACGTAGTACGGGTGGAAGTCGTTGTGCATCAGGCTGTGGTCGTACTTGATGCCTTTTTTCAGCAGCAGTTCGTTGGTGACCTTGCTGAATTCCCACCATGGCGCGACGTAGCCGGTGGGGCGTTTGCCGGTAACCTGGGTGATCAGCTCGATGGACTTGTCGAGGACGATTTCTTCCTGCTCGGCCGTCATCGCAATCGGGTTTTCGTGGCTGTAGCCGTGCACACCGATTTCGTGACCGGCGTCGGCCACCGCCTTCATCTGCTCGGGGAAGGTTTCCATCGAGTGGCCGGGGATAAACCAGGTGGTGCGCAGGCCGTAGCGCTCGAACAATTTGAGCAGGCGTGGCGCACCGATTTCACCGGCGAACAGGCCGCGGGAAATGTCGTCCGGGGAATCTTCGCCGCCATAGGAACCGAGCCAGCCGGCGACCGCGTCGACGTCGACGCCAAATGCACAGAGGATGTCTTTAGCCATGATGTGTCTCCTTAAAAAGTGAGTGCGGTTTCTACCGACAGCGCGGCCCGAAGCAGGCGCGCGTCTTCGCCGCTGGGGGCGCTGAGCAGCAGGCCGGTGGGCAGGCCCAGGGCATCGCGGCCGCTGGGCAGGCTGACGCCGGGCATGTCCAGCAGGCTGCCGGGCATGGTCAGGCGCAGGGTGGCGAGGTTGGTGCTGACGAACAGTTCAAAGTCGGCTTCCAACGGCGCCAGGGCCGGGGCCACATGGGCCACGGTGGGGGTGATGAGGATCGCGCCGTCGAGTTCGTCGACAAGTTGCTGTTGCAGGCGGCGACGGGCTTCGTAGAGTGCCAGCAGTTGGCTGGCCGGCAGTGTGCGGGCCGCTTCAAGGCGACGGCGAACGCGGGGGTCGAGTTGCTCGGCATCAGGGCTGTCGAGCAGGGCTTCGTGGAGGGCGAAGGCTTCGAAGGCGCCGAGCCAGCCCTGGTGCTGGATCAGGTCGAGGGTGGCTTGGAAGGTCTTCGAGGGGCGCACATCAATCAGTGCGCCGTGCGCCTTCAATCGGTCCACGCAACATTGCAGGTTGTTGCGCACCGCCGGTTCAACCCGGGCGTCTTCCAGCACGCTTTGTTCGACCCAGAACCGCTGGCCGTTGAGGCTGCGGGCCGGGCGTGACTGACGCTGGTCGCGACCGTTGAGCAGGTCGTCGATGGCCAGCGCGTCGCGCACGCTGCGGGTCAGCGGGCCGAGGCTGTCGAGGGTGTGAGCCAGCGGGAAAACGCCGTCGCGGCTGTAGCGCCGGCAACTGCTGCGATAACCGACCACGCCATTCAGCGCAGCCGGAATACGGATGGAGCCGGCGGTGTCGGTACCCATGGCGATCGGCACTATGCCGGCTGCCACGGCGACCGCCGAGCCCGACGACGAGCCGCCGGGAATCCGCGGTTGATCGACGCTGGCCGGGTTGTGCGGCGTGCCGAAATGCGGGTTCAGGCCCAGGCCGGAATAGGCCAGCTCGCTGAGGTTGGTCTTGCCGACGCTGACCATTCCGGCGCGGCACAACAGGCCCACACTTGGTGCGTCCAGCAAGACAGCCGGCGCATTACGGCGATAGGCCGCGCCCGCCGTGGTAATGCTGCCGGCCACATCGAACAGATCTTTCCAGGCCAGTGGCACCCCGTCGAACACGCTCAACGGCTGGCCGGCACGCCAACGGGCGGCCGACGCTTCGGCCTCACGGCGAGCGCGCTCGGCGGTCAGGGAGATGAACACGCCGGGGGCCATGCTCGCATGGGCAATTGCCTGTTCCAGGACCTGCACCGGGTCGCTGCGACCGCTGGCGAAATCCTCGGCCATTGAAGTGGCGTCTGACATGGGAATGACCTTTGAAAAATGTACATATTAATAAAATGTACATCTTACAAAGGCAGCTTTCGTGCCAGTCTCGTGGACAGCTCGGTTGCCACACCTGACACTTTGGAGCAGATCCACGGGCTAGATGGGTTTCAGGCATTAAAAGAAATATCGGCTGGGGTTTAAGGCTAGCGTGGAATGAAATAATGTATCTTTTATTAATAAATACATTTTGGTGCAGAAAAGTAACATCAACCCTCTGAAGGCCCCAAAAAAGTGCCACCGACGTGGCGCAGAGTGACAGGCGCAACTATGAGAGAATCCCCGGCCACCGACCCGTTTGCTCCAGAGAGCCCGATGAAAGCAGTGTCAGCCTCGGCTTCCCGTTACGCGATGATTCACCAGGTTCTGCGCGACGCCATCACCCACGGCACCGCCCGCCATGGCCTGGTGTTGCTGGAAGCGCCGCTGGCCGAACTGTTCGGCACCAGCCGGGTGCCGGTGCGCAAGGCGCTGAACCTGTTGCATGACGAAGGACTGATCTGCCGCTTTGATGGCCGGGGTTACCTGATCAACCCCGACGGCCTGGACATGGAGCCGCTGCGCTTGCCCCTGAGCCATGCGCACCTGGGCCTCAACGGTGAAGATGAGTTGGTGGACACCCGGCCACTGGGGGAGCGCATCGTCGAGGAAATCGGCGCAGCGCTCTCGACCTGTATCGCCTTCGGGCATTATCGCCTCGATGAACAGGCCGCCGCCGAGCACTACAACGTCAGCCGCGCGGTGGTGCGTGAAGCGCTGATGCGCCTGCGGGACCGTGGCCTGGTGGAAAAGGAACCCTATTCCCAATGGCTGGCCGGGCCACTGACTGCCCGGGAAGTCACCGAAGACTACGAACTGCGCGCCTGCCTGGAGCCCGAAGCCCTGCGCCAGAGCGCGCCGAACCTCGACCGCGACCTGCTGCACGCCATGTTGCAGCGCGTGCTCGATGCGCAAAACAGCGCCCATTGCAGCCTGGAAGAGATCGAGCAGATCGAGGAAGACCTGCACCAGCACTGCCTCGCCGGCCTGCAAAATCGCAAGATCGCCGCGCTGATCCGCCAGGGGCAGAGCCCGATGATCATCAGCCGGATTTTCTACCGGCTGCTGGGCATCGGTGCCGATCCGGCGATGCTGGCCGAGCACCTGCTGATCCTTGAGCTGTTGCTGCATGGCGCCTTCGACGCCGCCGCCCTGAACCTGCGCGAGCACCTGCAACGGGCCCGGCAGCGGATGTTGCAGCGCTTGAAAGTGCTGTCGGTGCTGCCTGAACAACCTTTACCGGCCTACCTGCACAAACTCAGCTGACGAAATACAATCGAAAATGTGGGAGCGGGCTTGCTCGCGAAGGCGGCGCATCAGTCACAGCTGCATTGACTGACAGACCGCCTTCGCGAGCAAGCCCGCTCCCACATTTGTTCAGCGGTGCTTTTGAAAATATTGTGCAATATGTTGCTATCTCACCCCCCCCATTGAAACCACTGCCGACCCGCCCCATCTAACTTGCATACTTCCCTATGCAGGTGCCCCATGAGCGACCAGCAAGAATTCCCGGACATCGACCTCAACGACTACGCCGACCCGGAAAACGCTGAACACACTTCCGCAAACACTGGCTTGGCCCTCCCAGGGCAAAACCTGCCCGACAAGGTCTACATCATCCCGATCCACAACCGGCCTTTCTTCCCGGCGCAAGTGTTGCCGGTGATCGTCAATGAAGAGCCGTGGGCCGAAACCCTGGAGCTGGTGAGCAAGTCCGACCACCACTCCCTTGCCCTGTTCTTCATGGAAACCCCGCCCGAAGATCCGCGCCACTTCGACACCTCCAGCCTGCCGCTGTACGGCACCCTGGTGAAGGTGCACCACGCCAGCCGCGAAAACGGCAAGCTGCAATTCGTCGCCCAGGGCCTGACCCGCGTGCGGATCAAGACCTGGCTCAAGCACCACCGCCCACCGTACCTGGTGGAAGTCGAATACCCGCACCAGCCGACCCAGCCGACCGACGAGGTCAAGGCCTACGGCATGGCGCTGATCAATGCGATCAAGGAACTGCTGCCGCTCAACCCGCTGTACAGCGAAGAACTGAAGAACTACCTCAACCGCTTCAGCCCCAACGACCCGTCGCCGCTGACCGACTTCGCCGCCGCCCTCACCTCGGCCACCGGCACTGAACTGCAGCAAGTGCTGGACTGCGTGCCCATGCTCAAGCGCATGGAAAAAGTCCTGCCGATGCTGCGCAAGGAAGTCGAAGTCGCGCGCCTGCAAAAAGAAATCTCCGCCGAAGTGAACCGCAAGATCGGCGAACACCAGCGCGAGTTCTTCCTCAAGGAACAACTCAAGGTCATCCAGCAAGAGCTGGGGCTGACCAAGGACGATCGCAGCGCCGACGTCGAGCAATTCGAACAGCGCCTGGTGGACAAGGTCCTGCCGACCCAGGCGCAGAAACGCATCAGCGAAGAAATGAACAAGCTGTCGATCCTGGAAACCGGTTCGCCGGAGTACGCGGTCACCCGCAACTACCTGGACTGGGCCACCTCGGTGCCGTGGGGCGTGTATGGCGAGGACAAACTCGACCTCAAGCACGCTCGCAAGGTACTCGACAAACACCACGCCGGCCTGGATGACATCAAGAGTCGCATCCTCGAGTTCCTCGCCGTGGGCGCCTATAAGGGCGAAGTCGCCGGCTCCATCGTGTTGCTGGTGGGCCCGCCAGGCGTGGGCAAGACCAGTGTCGGCAAATCGATTGCCGAATCCCTCGGCCGGCCGTTCTACCGCTTCAGCGTCGGCGGCATGCGTGACGAGGCCGAGATCAAGGGGCATCGCCGCACCTACATCGGTGCGATGCCGGGCAAGTTGGTGCAAGCCCTCAAAGATGTGGAAGTGATGAACCCGGTGATCATGCTCGACGAGATCGACAAGATGGGCCAGAGCTACCAGGGCGACCCGGCCTCGGCCCTGCTCGAAACCCTCGACCCGGAACAGAACGTCGAATTCCTCGACCACTACCTGGACCTGCGCCTGGACCTGTCCAAAGTGCTGTTCGTGTGCACCGCCAACACCCTGGATTCGATCCCCGGCCCGTTGCTGGACCGGATGGAAGTGATTCGCCTGTCGGGCTACATCACCGAAGAAAAGGTCGCGATTGCCAAGCGTCACCTGTGGCCCAAGCAGCTGGAAAAAGCCGGCGTGTCGAAAAACAGCCTGTCCATCAGCGACGGCGCCCTGCGCGCCCTGATCGATGGTTACGCTCGCGAAGCCGGGGTGCGTCAGTTGGAGAAACAGCTGGGCAAACTGGTGCGCAAGGCGGTGGTCAAGCTGCTGGATGAGCCGGACTCGGTGATCAAGATCGGCAACAAGGACCTGGAAGCCTCCCTGGGCATGCCGGTGTTCCGTAACGAGCAAGTGCTGTCGGGCACCGGTGTGATCACCGGCCTGGCCTGGACCAGCATGGGCGGCGCGACCCTGCCGATCGAGGCGACGCGCATCCACACGCTGAACCGTGGCTTCAAGCTCACCGGGCAACTGGGTGAAGTGATGAAGGAATCGGCCGAGATTGCCTACAGCTACATCAGCTCGAACCTGAAGTCGTTTGGCGGTGACCCGAAGTTCTTCGATGAAGCCTTCGTGCACCTGCACGTGCCGGAAGGCGCCACACCGAAAGACGGCCCGAGCGCGGGCGTGACCATGGCCAGTGCGCTGCTGTCGCTGGCGCGTAACCAGCCGCCGAAAAAAGGCGTGGCGATGACCGGTGAACTGACGCTGACCGGGCATGTGCTGCCGATTGGCGGGGTGCGCGAGAAGGTGATTGCGGCGCGGCGCCAGAAGATTCACGAGTTGATCTTGCCGGAGCCTAACCGGGGGAGCTTTGAAGAGCTGCCGGAGTACCTGAAGGAGGGGATGACGGTGCACTTTGCCAAGCGCTTTGCGGATGTGGCGAAGGTGTTGTTCTGATAGTTATGTAGCGCCTGAGCTGGCCTCTTCGCGAGCAAGCCCGCTCCCACACTTGACCGAGTCCATGCTTTGGAATGCGGTCGAATGTGGGAGCGGGCTTGCTCGCGAAGAGGCCGGTGCAGCCAACACAACGCCATCTGTCACACCTTGTCTCATCTTCGGTTATGCTCGCCCTTCGTCGCCAAACAACGGAGCCCCCATGACCGCTGCCCGTCTGCTTCTCCCCCTGAGCCTTTGCCTGCTCGCCGCCTGCGCCAGTGCGCCGAAGCAAAACGTCACCGTGGAAAAACAGAGCGCCTGCCCGCTGCAACTCAAGACCGGGCAAAACCTGATCCTGACCCTGCCCAGCAATCCCACCACCGGTTACCGCTGGGCCATCCAGGACTCGGCCGGCGGCGTGCTGCGCAGCCTGAGCCCCGAGGTCTACAGCAACACCGACGACACCGGCGTGGTCGGCAGTGGCGGCCAATCCACCTGGCGCTTCCAGGCCTTCAACGCCGGCCAGGGCCGTTTGCGCCTCACCTCACAACAACCCTGGGAGCCGGAAGCTGAACCGGCCGAAACCTTCGACTGCGCCATTACGGTGAACTGATATGCCATGGATGATCCTTGCGTTGATGGGGGCGGTAACCTTTATCTACGGCCTGAGCACCCACGCCACCCTGCTCTGCCTGTTGGTAAAGCCATTGCCGGTACTGGCGCTGCTGGGCTGGCTGCATGATGCGCCGCCCACCGACTATCGACGCTGGATCAGCCTGGGGCTGATTTTTTCCCTGGTGGGCGATGTGCTGCTGGCCTGGCCCGGCGACCTGTTCATCTTCGGCCTCGGTGCGTTTTTGTTCGCACACCTGGCGTACCTGAAAGCCTACTTGAGCGACTGCCGCCGCCCGGCGATTTTGCCGCTGGTACTGGCGCTGGTGGTGGGCGCGATCTTGCTGAGCATTCTGATTTCCCATGGCCTGGGCCCATTGCTGGTGCCGGTGGTGGTGTATGCGCTGGTGATCAGCGCGATGCTGTGGCGAGCGCTTGCGCGGTTGGGCAGCGGCGTGCCCAAGCGCTCGGCATACCTGGCGGCCGCAGGTGCGGCGTCGTTCGTGTTTTCCGACACGCTGATCGGGATCAATCGGTTTGTGGTGGCGTTTGAAGCGGCGCCGTATTTGCTGATTGTCAGCTACTGGCTGGGGCAGTGGGGCATTACGGCCTCTTCCTTTCCTCAGAAAAAAACCGTCAACCTGTAGGAGCTGGCTTGCCAGCGAAAAAACCCACAGTTGCCGCGTTCATCCAGAAAGTACGCGTCATCGTTAACGAACATCGCCGGCAAGCCAGCTCCTACGCTAAAATGCCCGGCTTTCCCCCTTCGTCGCCGGAACAGCCGTGAGCAAAGAACCCGATCGCCTATTCGCCCAGCCCCTGCCCCAGGTGCCGGACTTCGCCTTCAACGAAGACGTGGTGCGGGTTTTCCCGGACATGATCAAGCGCTCGGTGCCCGGCTACCCGACCATCGTCGAGAACCTCGGCGTACTCGCGGCGCAGTTTGCCCAGCCCAATAGTGTGCTCTACGACCTCGGTTCATCCCTCGGCGCGGTGACCCAGGCCCTGCGCCGTCACGTGCGCACCGACGGTTGCCGGGTGATCGCGGTGGATAACTCGGCGGCGATGGTCGAGCGTTGCCGCGAATACCTCAACGGCCAGGACTCGATGTTCCAGGAGTTGCTGCCGGTGGAGGTGATCGAGGGCGATATCCTCGCCCTGCAATTCCAGCCGGCTTCGGTAGTGGCGCTGAACTTCACCCTGCAATTCATCGCCCCCGAACAACGCCTTGCCTTGCTCTCGCGCATTCGCCAGTCGCTGCTACCGGGCGGCGCGCTGATCCTTTCGGAAAAGCTGCGCTTCAATGATCCGGAAGAACATGCGCTGCTCACCGATTTGCACATCGCCTTCAAGCGTGCCAACGGCTACAGCGAACTGGAAATCGCCCAGAAGCGCAGCGCCATCGAAAACGTCATGAAGCCCGACAGCCTCGAAGAACACCGCGAACGCCTGCTGGCGGCCGGGTTCTCGAAAGTCGTGCCGTGGTTCCAGTGTCTTAACTTTGCTTCGTTGATTGCCTTGCCATGATTGATCTGTCTCCCCTCGCCCGCCATCTGGTCGGCACTCCCCTGGCCGTCTGGGCCCAGGGCCTGCAAGCGCAACTCGATGCAAAGATGGAAAAAGGCCATGGCGACCTGGAACGCTGGCAGAGCGCGCTGGATGCGCTGCCGAAGATCATGCCCAGTGAAATCGACCTGCTGAATGGCCTGGTGCTGGATACTGACTGCGACGACGGCACCCGTGCGCAAATGCGTACTGCGCTGATGGGCCTTTGCCCGTGGCGCAAGGGGCCGTTCGATCTGTTCGGCGTGCACGTGGACACCGAATGGCGCTCGGACTGGAAGTGGTCACGGGTCGCGCCGCACCTGGACCTCAAGGGCAAACGGATCCTCGATGTGGGCTGCGGCAACGGCTATTACATGTGGCGCATGCTCGGCGCCGGCGCCGACAGTGTGATTGGCGTCGACCCGAACTGGTTGTTCTTCTGCCAGTTCCAGGCGGTGCAGCGTTATCTGCCGACGCCCAAGGCCTGGCACCTGCCGTTCCCGTTTGAAGACCTGCCGTCGAACATGGAAGGCTTCGACACGGTATTTTCCATGGGCGTGTTCTACCATCGCCGCTCGCCCATCGAGCATTTGCTGGCGCTAAAGGATTGCCTGGTCAAGGGTGGGGAGCTGGTGCTGGAGACGCTGGTGGTTGAAGGCGATCAGCAGCAAGTGCTGGTGCCGGAAGACCGCTACGCGCAGATGCGCAACGTCTGGTTCCTGCCGTCGGTGCCGGCGCTGATGCTGTGGCTGCGACGTGCGGGCTTCAGTGAGGTGCGCTGTGTGGACGTGAGCGTGACCACGGTCGAGGAACAGCGCGGTACGGAGTGGATGAAGTATCAGTCCCTCAGCGACTTCCTGGACCCTGAAGATCACAGCAAGACCATCGAAGGGCTGCCGGCGCCGATGCGGGCGGTGATTGTCGCGAAGAAATAAGACTGCTGTTGTGTTGAAGAAATAAGACTGCTGTTGTGGCGAGGGAGCTTGCTCCCGTTGGAGTGCGCAGCGCTCCCCAGATTTTGGGGCCGCTACGCAGCCCAGCGGGAGCAAGCTCCCTCGCCACAGGGTATCGCGTCAGCCTTTGGCTCTTCGCGCCTTGAAGAACTCGCTCAACACCGTCCCGCACTCCTCGGCCAACACCCCGCCTTCATACAGCACCCGATGGTTGAGAAAGCCCTGGGTAAAAAACTGCCCCTGGCTTTGTACGATCCCGGCTTTGGGCTCCAGCGCGCCGTACACCACCCGGGCAATCCGTGAATGCACGATCAGCCCGGCGCACATGCTGCACGGCTCCAGCGTGACGTAGAGCGTACTGCCCGGCAGTCGATAATTACTGACAGCCTGAGCAGCGGCCCGAATCGCGACCATCTCGGCATGCGCACTGGGGTCGTTGCCGCTGATGGGGCAGTTGAAGCCGCGCCCGATCACTTCGCCATCCTGCACCAGCACCGCGCCCACCGGCACTTCGCCCAGCGCGGCCCCCTGGGCAGCCAGGGCCAGCGCTTCACGCATGAAGTCCTGGTCGCGGCTGCGGTCGATAATCGCCGTGGGGCGAAACTGGCGCATCACGCCACCTCGATGGCGGCCATCAGGCCGGTTTCCATGTGGTCGATCACATGGCAGTGGAACATCCAGACACCCGGGTTATCCGCCACCAGCGCCACGCGGGCACGCTCGTTCTTGCCCAGCAGGTAGGTGTCGGTGAAGTACGGAATCACCTTGTGGCGGTTCGAGGCGATGACCTTGAAACTCATGCCGTGCAGGTGGATCGGGTGTTGGTACTGGGTCATGTTCTTCAATTCGAAAATGTAGCTCTTGCCCTTTGCAAGCTTGGCAATCGGGCGGTCGGCGCAGGTCTTGTCGGTGATGTCCCAGGCCTGGCCGTTGATCTGCCACAGGCTCGGTGGCTTATTGTCCACGTTCACCGAGACCGATCCAACCCATTCGAAATTGAAGTTGAGTTTCTCGGCATTGGCCAGGTCCGGCTCGGCAATCGGGTTCGCCGGCAACGCAGGCGGCCATTCGGTCGCCCTGTCGGTGCTGGCCACCGAGCGGAAGGTGCCCAGGCGTACCGGGCCGTTGCGGATCGACAATTCTTCACCGGCGGGCGGCGCCTTGATCGCCAGGCAGATGCGCATGCCAGGGCCGAGCCAGTATTCCTTGCCCAGCGGGCGCGGTTCGATGGGGTTGCCGTCCAGGGCATAGATCTGCGCTTCAACGTCGGGGATGTTGATGCGATAGGTCAGGGTGTTATCGAGATTGAGCAGGCGCACACGGGTGATCTGCCCGGCCGGCAAATCGATCACCGCCTGGGACACGCCATTGATGGTCGACAGGCGTCCGGCGGTGCCGCCCCGGGCCGCTTCGCGGGGAATGCTGAAGGCGACAAAGGCGCCCTCTTCGTCCACGTGCCAGCTTTTCAGGCTCAGGGTGCGTTCGTGCTTGAAACCGGTGGGTTCGCGCTCCTCGATGATCAGCGGGCCCACCAGGCCACGGCCCAGTTCTTCGCTGCTGTTCACGTGGGGGTGATACCAATAGCTGCCGGCATCGGGCACGCGGAATTTGTAGTCGAAGTATTCGCCCGGCAGTACCGGCAATTGCGAGACATACGGCACGCCGTCCATTTCCAGCGGCAGGCGTATGCCATGCCAGTGGATGGTGGTGGCGACCGGCAGGTGGTTGATAAAGCGTACCCGCAGCCATTCACCCTGGCGCACTCGCAACTCGGTGCCCGGCGCCGAAGGGCCGAAGGCCCAGGCCTGGGTCTTGTGCCCCGGCACCAGCTCCACGTCCAGCGGCGCGGCGATCAGCTCGTAATCGTGCCCCGCCTCGGCCTCGGCCACCTTCCCGAGCCAGTAGCGATAGGCGCCACCGGCACCGACGCCCACCACCGCGAGACCGGCAAGACCACCCAGGATTTGTCGACGGGAAAACGATTGGGACACAACAACCTCACGTATCTGCCGCGGGTCCGAGACCCGCAAAGGGCAGATACCATACACCGGCATCACCTAAACAGTAAGGGTTCGCATTGCCACATGTGGGAGCGGGCTTGTGTGGGAGCGGGCTTGCTCGCGAAGGCGGTGGGTCTGTTACTCATGCATCGCCTGACACGCCGCCTTCGCGAGCAAGCCCGCTCCCACATTGGATCTTCAGCGCTCTTTTAATGTTTGGCGGCGGCCAGAATCAAGGCTTTCATCTCGGCGACGGCGCCTTTGAAGCCGACGAACAGCGCATGAGCCACCAGTGCATGGCCGATGTTCAGCTCGTTGATGCCCTTGATCGCAGCCACGGCTTCGACGTTATGGTAGTGCAGGCCGTGGCCGGCGTTGACGATCAGGCCTTCGCCCAGGCCGCAGTTGACGCCGTCGATGATGCGCTGCAATTCGTCGGCAACTTCGGTCGGCGTGGTCGCGTCGGCATAACGGCCGGTGTGCAGTTCGATGGCCGGGGCACCGACACGGCGCGAAGCTTCGATCTGGCGCTCATCGGCATCAATGAACAGCGAGACTTCACTGCCGATCTTCGACAGGCGCTCCACGGCAGCCTTGATCCGCGCTTCCTGGCCAGCCACATCGAGGCCGCCTTCGGTGGTCAGTTCCTGGCGGGTTTCCGGCACCAGGCAGATATGCGCCGGGCGAATGCGCTCGGCGAACGCCATCATTTCCTCGGTGACGCCCATTTCGAAGTTCATGCGGGTTTGCAGCACGTCCTTGAGCAGCAGCACGTCGCGCTCCTGGATGTGGCGCCGGTCTTCGCGCAGGTGCACGGTGATGCCGTCGGCGCCCGCTTCTTCGGCGTCCAGCGCGGCCTTGACCGGGTCCGGGTAACGGGTGCCCCGGGCCTGGCGCAGGGTGGCTACGTGGTCGATGTTCACGCCGAGAAGAATGCGATTGCTGGTGGTCACGAAAAGCGCTCCTGAAGAGGGAAGGAATCGCTGCACAGCATACACGGGGATGTCAGGGCTTTCGAAACAACTCGCGGCTGACCAGTGGCCGACCGCCCAGATGCACGGCCAAGGCTTGGCGCATCAGGCGCTTGGCGGCGGAGAGGGCGCCGGGGGCGGTCCAGTCGGCTTCGCTCATGGCGAGCAATTCGGTGCCCTGGAACAGGCCGGGTTGCAGCAGGTAGACCCGCTCCAGGCCTGCGTCCACTTGCAGGCGATACATGCCGTCGGCGGCGATGGGCTCGCCGTGCAGGTCGTTGCTCAGTTCAAAGCCGTAGCCCAAGTCATCCAGCAGGCGCCATTCGAATGCGCGCAGCAGCGGCTCCAGGGGACGGCCTTCGGCGAGGGCGAGCAAGGTGGCGGCATAATGATCGAAGACGCCGGGGTGCGGGTCTTCGGCGGGGAGCAGGCGGATCAGCAATTCGTTGAGGTAGAGGCCGCTGAACAGCGCCTCACCGTTGAGCCAGTTGGAGGCGCCGGCAGCTTCCATGCGGCCGACGTTCTTCAGCTCGCCGCGTCCACGAAACTCCACTTCCAGGGCCACGAAGGGCCGCGCCAGGGTGCCGGCCTTGCCGCGTGCACTGCGCAAGACCGCGCGCAGGCGGCCTTGGGGCGTGAGGAAGTCCACCAGGGCGCTGGTCTCGCGGTAGGCGCGGCTGTGCAAGACGTAGGCGGGTTGGCCGGTGGGTGGGGTTTGAGACATGGGGTTCTCGCTGCGGGAACACGGTCTGGAAAACAACGACTATCCAATGTGGGAGCGGGCTTGCTCGCGAATGCAGGGTGTCAGTCAACACATCTGGTGACTGACACCCTGCATTCGCGAGCAAGCCCGCTCCCACATTTGTCCTGCGGTGTTCCGGAGACCTGTTACAGGTCGCCGTAACCCAACGAACGCAACGCACGCTCATCATCGGACCAACCACCCTTAACCTTCACCCACAGGTTGAGCATGATCTTCGAATCAAACAGCAACTCCATGTCCTTGCGCGCTTCGGTGCCGATGCGCTTGATGCGCTCGCCCTTGTCGCCAATGATGATTTTCTTCTGGCCGTCACGCTCAACGAGGATCAACGCATGGATATGCAGGGTCTTGCCCTGCTGCTTGAACTCTTCGATTTCGACGGTGATCTGGTACGGCAGCTCGGCACCCATCTGGCGCATGATTTTCTCGCGTACCAGTTCGGCGGCGAGGAAACGGCTGCTGCGGTCGGTGATCTGGTCTTCCGGGAAGAAGTGTTCGTTCTCCGGCAGGTAGCCAGCAATCACACGTTCCAGGGCTTCGAGGTTGTGCCCGTGCTGGGCCGAGATCGGCATGATCTGGGCGTTCGGCAGTTGTTCCTGCAGCCAGCTCAGGTGCGGCATCAGCTCGGCCTTGTCTTCGATGCGGTCGGTCTTGTTCAACGCGACGATCAACGGGCCGGTGACGTACTGCACGCGCTCCAGAACCATCTGGTCTTCGTCGGTCCACTTGGTGCGGTCGACCACGAAGATCACCACGTCGACGTCTTTCAACGCGGCCGAAGCGGTTTTGTTCATGTAGCGGTTGAGGGCCTTTTCGCCGCCTTTGTGCATGCCCGGGGTATCAACGTAGACAGCCTGTACGGCGCCTTCGGTCTTGATGCCCAGCATGTTGTGGCGGGTGGTCTGGGGCTTGCGCGAGGTGATCGCCAGCTTCTGTCCCAGGATGTGGTTCAGCAACGTGGACTTGCCCACGTTCGGACGGCCGACGATGGCAACATAGCCACAGCGAGTTGCGGTTGAATCAGTCATGGCCATTCTCCACGCCCAGGGCAATCAGTGCTGCAGCGGCCGCTACCTGTTCGGCAATACGACGGCTCACACCCTGACCTCGGCTTTTTTCATTCAGTAAGGTGATTTCGCATTCGACGAAGAAGACTCGGCAATGCGGTTCACCCTGGATATCCACCACTTCGTAACGCGGCAGGTCGCAACCACGGGACTGCAGGAATTCCTGCAGGCGGGTCTTTGGATCTTTGTTGGTGTCTACCAGCGTCAGGCTTTCGATTTCGGTCGACAGCCAGGCGACGACGCGCTCTTTCGCCGCTTCCATGCCCGCGTCGAGGTAGATCGCGCCGATCAGTGCCTCAAGGGCGTCGGCCAGGATCGACTCGCGACGGAAACCGCCGCTCTTCAGCTCGCCGGAGCCCAGGCGCAGGTAATCACCCAGGTCGAAACCACGGGCCAGTACAGCCAGGGTCTCGCCTTTCACCAGGCGCGCACGCAAGCGCGACAACTGGCCTTCGCGGGCCAGCGGGAAGCGATTGAACAGGGCTTCGCCGGCGACGAAATTGAGGATGGCATCACCGAGGAATTCCAGGCGCTCGTTGTTACGCCCGGCAAAACTGCGGTGTGTGAGGGCAAGGATCATCAATTCCTGATCCTTGAAGGTGTAGCCGAGCTGGCGCTCGAGACGGCTTAGAGAAACGCTCACGGTTTACCCACATTCAGTTCGAGGCACCGGTGGCCTGCGACGATTAACGCTGTGTTCAAATTCAAATCCTGGTGGTTGCTGCATGGGGCCTGGTTTTGTCCAAGCCCCAGAAAAGCATTCGGCGCTGTGTTCACAGCGCCGCATGGATTACTTGATCAGCCCGACCCGCGAGAAGTTCGGCAGGTGGCTGAGCTTGGGTTCCGGCCAACTCATCCAGACCGCGAAGGCCTTGCCGACGATATTCTGGTCGGGGACCATGCCCAGCAGGTCCTTGGGAATATTCGGGTCATCCCAGTAGCGGCTGTCGTTGGAGTTGTCGCGGTTGTCGCCCATCATGAAGTAGTGCCCGGCAGGCACTGTCCACTGGTTGTCAGGCGGCGAACGGTAGCGGCTCATCTCCTTGCGGATTTCGTGCTCTACCGCCCCGAGTTTTTCCTGGTACAGCTCGGCGCTGCCCAGGGTGTTCGGCTCGGAGCCGATCAGTTTTTCTGCCACCGACTCGCCGTTGACGAACAGGCGCTTGTCGCTGGTGTAGCGAATCACGTCGCCCGGCAGGCCCACTACACGCTTGATGTAGTTGACGTTCGGGTCGCTTGGGTAGCGAAACACCATCACATCGCCGCGCTGCGGGTCACCGATCTCGATCACTTTCTTGTCGATCACCGGCAAGCGGATCCCGTAGGAAAACTTGTTCACCAGGATGAAGTCGCCCACGTCCAGGGTAGGTTTCATCGAGCCCGAAGGGATCTGAAACGGTTCCACCAGGAACGAACGCAGCACCAGCACGATGAACAACACCGGGAAGAACGACTTGCCGTATTCAACCAGCATCGGCTCTTTGTTCAGTTTCTCGATCACCGCCACATCGGGCTGGCTGACGCTGCCCTGATAGGACGCGATGGCTGCCCGGCGACGCGGGGCGAAGAACACCAGATCGAGCAACGCCAATAGACCGCAAACGGCAACGGCGATGACCAGCAACAGCGGGAAATTTAGTGACATAGGACCTAACTATCCAACCTGAGCACCGCAAGGAAGGCTTCTTGTGGAATTTCCACGTTACCCACTTGCTTCATGCGTTTTTTACCGGCCTTTTGCTTCTCGAGCAGCTTGCGCTTACGGCTGACGTCGCCGCCATAGCATTTGGCCAGTACGTTCTTTCTGAGTGCCTTGACGGAAGTCCGTGCAATGATCTGCCCGCCGATGGCGGCCTGGATCGCGACGTCGAACATCTGGCGCGGAATCAGTTCTTTCATCTTCTCGGTCAACTGGCGACCTTTGTAGTGCGCGTTGTCCTTGTGCACGATCAGCGCCAGGGCATCCACCTTGTCGCCGTTGATCAGTACATCCAGCTTCACCAGATTAGCTGATTGGTAACGGTCAAAATGGTAATCCAGCGAAGCATAGCCGCGGCTGGTGGATTTGAGACGGTCGAAGAAGTCCAGGACCACTTCGTTCATCGGCAAATCGTAGGTCACTTGCACCTGGGTACCGAGGAACAGCATGTCGTGCTGTACGCCACGCTTTTCGATACACAGGGTAATGACGTTGCCCAGATGCTCTTGCGGCACAAGAATATTGGCCCGCACGATCGGTTCGCGCATGTCTTCGATGGAAGACAGATCCGGTAGCTTGGACGGGTTGTCGACGTAAATCGTTTCACCGGTTTTCAGCGCCAGTTCAAAAATAACCGTCGGCGCGGTGGTGATCAGGTCCAGGTCGTATTCGCGCTCGAGGCGCTCCTGGATGATTTCCATGTGCAGCATGCCCAGGAACCCGCAGCGGAAGCCGAAGCCCAGGGCGTCGGAGCTTTCCGGGGTGTACTGCAACGACGAGTCGTTGAGGGTCAGCTTCTGCAGGGCTTCGCGGAAATCCTCGAAGTCGTCGGAGCTGACCGGGAACAGGCCGGCGTAAACCTGCGGCTGGATGCGTTTGAAGCCCGGCAGCACGTCGACGTCAGGGGTGGAGCTCAAGGTCAGGGTGTCACCTACCGGTGCACCGTGGATGTCCTTGATACCGGCGATGATGAAGCCTACTTCGCCGGCTTTCAGATCAGTGGTAGCCGTGTGCTTCGGGTTGAATACACCGACGCTGTCCACCAGGTGGATCTTGCCGGTGGACTTGACCAGGATCTTGTCGCCCTTCTTCACACGGCCGTGGCGCACGCGTACCAGGGAAACAACGCCCAGGTAGTTGTCGAACCAGGAGTCGATGATCAACGCTTGCAGCGGATCTTCGTAGTTGCCGGTGGGAGCTGGAATGGTCTTGACCAGGCGCTCGAGCACTTCGTCGACGCCCAGGCCGGTCTTGGCGCTGCACTCGACGGCGTCGGTGGCGTCAATGCCGATGATCTTCTCGATCTCTTCCTTGACGCGGTCCGGATCGGCCTGTGGCAGGTCGATCTTGTTCAGCACCGGCATCACCTCCAGGCCTTGCTCGATGGCGGTGTAGCAGTTGGCCACGGACTGGGCTTCAACGCCCTGGCCCGCATCCACTACCAGCAACGCACCTTCGCAGGCCGCCAGGGAACGGCTGACTTCATAGGTGAAGTCGACGTGACCCGGGGTGTCAATGAAGTTGAGCTGGTACTTGATACCGTCTTTGGCGGTGTAGTACAGGGTTACGCTGTGGGCCTTGATGGTGATCCCGCGCTCGCGCTCGAGGTCCATGGAGTCCAGCACCTGGGCTTCCATTTCACGCTCGGCAAGGCCGCCGCACATCTGGATGAATCGATCGGCCAGCGTCGACTTGCCATGGTCAATGTGGGCGATGATGGAGAAATTGCGGATATGACTCAAATCACTCACGGATCAACACTCAAAAAGGCTGCAGGCAGACTGCCCGCTGAAAAATAGCCGGGAATTGTACCTGATGCGCAGACCAGACGTCATCCATGGCGACCAAGAACAAAAATGCCCCGATCGTTCGAACGGGGCATTTTTTGTTCATAAGCGCGGGCTCAACCGGCCCGACGCAACAGCCAGAAGCCGGCCACGGCGCAGATGGCGGTCGGCACCAGCACCGCAAACAGCGGCGAGAAACCGAATACCAGGCTGGACGGCCCCAGCAGGTCCTGAGCGATACGGAAGGTGAAACCCACCAGTACGCCGGTAAACACGCGCTGGCCGAGGGTCACGGAACGCAACGGGCCAAAGATGAACGAGATCGCCATCAGCACCAGCGCGGCCGTCACCACCGGCTGCAACACCTTGACCCAAAACGCCAGCCAGTAACGGCCGTTGTTCAAGCCCTGGTCCTTGAGGTAATGGATATACCCCCACAGGCCGGAGATAGGCAGGCTTTCCGGGATCATCACCACGGTATTCAGCAATTCGGGCTTGAGGGAAATATCCCACTGCTCCGTCGGCACATTGATCACTTCGGTGGTCGATGCCGCACCCTTGCCGATATCACGGAAATAGGTGGTGGTCACATCGCTCAATTGCCACTTTTCGTCGGCGTACTGCGCACGTTTGGCGAAGCTCGACGACAGCAGGTGACGTTCCTTGTCGAAGTGGTACCGGGTGACACCCACCAGCAAGCCACCCGGCTGCACGGCGTTGATGTGGATAAACTCCTCACCCTGGCGGTGCCACAGGCCATGCTTGGAGCTCTGGGCATCGCCCGAACCCTGGGCCAGGGCACGATTGGCCTGGGCCGTGGACTCGGCTGGAGGCGCCACGTATTCACCGATCAGCACGCTGACCACCATCAGCAACAGCATGGGCTTCATGACCGCCCACACGATGCGACCGATGGAAACACCCGCCGCGCGCATGATGGTCAGCTCGCTGTTGCTGGCCAGGCTGCCCAGGCCGATCAGGCAGCCGATCAGCGCAGCCATCGGCATCATGTCGTACAGGCGACGGGGCGCCGTCAGCGCCACGTAGCTCAGGACGTCGGTGACGGTGTAGGTATCGCTGACGTTGCCGACTTCATCAATGAAGGCGAACAACGAGGCCAGCCCCAGAATAATGCCCAATACCGCAAGGATTGCGACCAGGACGCTGCTACCAATGTAGCGGTCGAGCTTAACCACGGGCCATCTCCTTCACGCTGCGACGACTCCGCATCTTCAACCGCATCGGTTCCCAATAAAGCAGCCCCAGGCCAATGGCCAGGAAGACCCCGTGGACCCACCACAACCCAAGGGCCGGCGGCAGTTTGCCCTTCTCCAGGGAGCCGCGGGCGGAAATCAGGATGGTCAGGTACGCCATATAAAGCAGGATCGCCGGCAGCAGCTTGAGGAAGCGGCCCTGGCGCGGGTTGACCCGGGACAGCGGCACTGCCATCAAGGTCACGATAAACACCAGCAACGGCAGGGAAATCCGCCATTGCAGCTCGGCGATCGAACGCAGTTCCTTGCTGCCGATCAGGTCTGGGGTCGGGATCGCGTCGCGGTCGGTGACCTCATCGCTGACATCCGGCCGGGCCAGCATCACGCCATAGGTGTCGTACTTGATTGCGCGGTAATCGGCCTGACCGGGGCTCCCGTCATAGCGATAGCCATCTTCCAGGATCAGGTAACGGCTGCCATCCGGACGCACTTCCTGGCGCCCCTTGTCGGCCACCAGAATCGAAATACCACGGTCTTTCTGGTTCTGGCCGAGGTTTTTCTGGGAGATGAACACCCCTCCCAGGTTGGCACGGTCATCCGACATTTGCTCGGTATAGGTCACCCGGGTGCCGTCGTTGAGCGCTTGGAAGCGGCCCGGCTCCAGGGTGTCGAATTCGGTCATGGCGTCCTGTTTGTTCAGCACCAGCTGGAACTGCATGGCGCCCTGGGGTGCCAGGCTCAAGCTCAGCCAGGCCACCACCAGCGCGATACCGGTGGCCGGAACCATGGTCATGGCCAGCAAACGTTGCTGGCTCATGCCGGTGGCCGACAACACGGTCATTTCGCTTTCAAGGTACAAGCGGCCGTAGGCCAGCAGAATCCCGAGAAACAGGCCCAATGGCAGGATCAACTGCAGGAAGCCCGGCAGGCGAAAGCCCATGATCAGGAACAGCGAACCCGGATCCAGGGCACCCGAGGCAGCCTGGGCGAGGTATTTGACGAAGCGACCACTCATGATGATGACCAGCAATACCGCACTCACGGCACTCAGGGTCAACAGGACTTCGCGGGATAGATAACGGAAGACGATCAAACCAGACACTCCAGGGTTGTCAGGCTAAGGCGGCCAAACAAGCAAGCATATCGAGTCGACCCATTGCTGCAGGCCGGCTAAAAAGATGGCGCATTATCCTGTGATTGACCGCACCTGTCACGGAGCTTGCTCATACGCGTACACAAAGCTGCCCGCAAGGGTTGTCAGGCTCGGGCGGCGAGGTTCAAACTGCGGCCTTTGTCGCGGGCGGCCTACAGGCTGCCAAGCTTACAAGCCGGAGTACAGACTCCTGGCTCACTGACCTTTATAAGGGACCCGAAAATGGAACTGGTTGTAAAAA
Source organism: Pseudomonas sp. IPO3774 (assembly GCF_013386835.1). Taxonomy (NCBI): domain Bacteria; kingdom Pseudomonadati; phylum Pseudomonadota; class Gammaproteobacteria; order Pseudomonadales; family Pseudomonadaceae; genus Pseudomonas; species Pseudomonas sp. IPO3774. Next base: position 5,562 of record NZ_JACAQY010000052.1, on the reverse strand, counting down.
GCGTTAGCCCCGAAACGTTGAAAACCGCCACCCTCGTGGTCGCTGTCGGCGAAGGCCGCAAGCTCGGCGTTGCCGCCAAGCAACTGGACGAACTGAGCGGCGGCGCCATCAGCGCAGTCCTCAAGCGCGGCGACCTGGCCGGCAAGGTCGGCCAAAGCCTGCTGCTGCAAAGCCTGCCTAACCTTAAAGCCGACCGCGTATTGCTGGTGGGCGTTGGTAAAGACGCCGAACTGGGCGACCGTCCGTTCCGCAAGATCATCGCCGGCATCCTCAACACCCTCAAGGGCCTGGGCGGCACCGACGCGGCCCTGGCGCTGGACGAAGTCGTGGTCAAGGGCCGCGACAGCTACGGCAAGACCCGCCTGCTGGCCGAAAGCCTGCTGGACGGCGGCTACGTCTTCGACCAGTTCAAGAGCACCAAGGCCGAACCCCGCGCCCTGAAGAAAGTCACCCTGCTGACCATCAAGGCGGCCCAGGCTGAAGTCGAACGCGCCGTGACCCACGCCCAGGCCATCGCCGGCGGCATGGCGTTCACCCGTGACCTGGGCAACCTGCCACCGAACATCTGCCACCCAACCTACCTGGGCGAGCAAGCCAAGGCGCTGGGCAAGGAGTTCAAGGGCCTGAAAGTCGAAGTCCTGGATGAGAAGAAGATCAAGGAACTGGGCATGGGCTCGTTCTATGCCGTGGGCCAGGGCAGCGACCAGCCGCCACGCCTGATCGTGATGCAATACAACGGCGGCAAGAAGTCCGAGAAGCCATTTGCCCTGGTCGGCAAAGGCATCACCTTCGACACCGGCGGCATCAGCCTCAAGCCGGGCCTGGGCATGGACGAGATGAAGTACGACATGGGCGGCGCCGCCAGCGTGTTCGGCACCCTGCGTGCCGTGCTGGAACTCAAGCTGCCGATCAACCTGGTGTGCATCCTGGCCTGCGCCGAGAACATGCCGAGCGGCGGCGCGACCCGTCCGGGCGACATCGTCACCACCCTCAGCGGCCAGACCGTGGAAATCCTCAACACCGACGCCGAAGGCCGCCTGGTGCTGTGCGACGCCCTCACCTACGCCGAGCGCTTCAAGCCGCAAGCCGTGATCGACATCGCCACCCTGACCGGTGCCTGCGTGGTTGCCCTGGGCGCCCACACGTCGGGCCTGCTGGGCAACAGCGACGAACTGATCGGCCAACTGCTCAGCGCCGGCCAGGCTGCAGACGATCGCGCCTGGCAACTGCCGCTGTTCGATGAGTACCAGGAACAGCTGGACAGCCCGTTCGCCGACATCGCCAACATTGGCGGCCCGAAAGCCGGCACCATCACTGCGGCGTGCTTCCTGTCGCGTTTCGCCAAGAACTTCAACTGGGCCCACCTGGACATCGCCGGCACCGCCTGGACCAGCGGCGGCAAGGACAAGGGCGCCACTGGCCGTCCGGTTCCATTGCTGACCCAGTACCTGCTGGACCGCGCCAAAGCCTGAAAATGAAGATCCCCGGGCGCCTGTAAAGCCGCCCGGGGCTCAGGAACCGCAATGACCCAAGTCGACTTTTATATATTGCCCAGCGCCGATCCTTCCGCGCGCCTGGACTTTGCCTGCAAGCTCACCGAAAAAGCCTGGCGCATGGGCCACCGTATCTACCTGCATTGCAGCGATGCCGCCCAGCGTGACGACCTCGACGCCCGCCTGTGGCGCTTCAAGGGCGAAAGCTTCGTGCCCCACGGTCCCGCCGAATCAGAACCGGAAGGCCTGGTGGTACTGGGTTTGGGCGACAGCTGCGGCGATCACACAGACCTGCTGGTCAACCTTGACCTGAAAGTACCGGCCTTCGCCAAGGGTTTCGCCCGCGTGGCGGAAGTGGTGGTGGAAGACCCGGCTATTCGTCAGGCCGCGCGGGAGAGTTTCCGTTTCTACCGCGAACAGGGCTATTCTCTGCAAGATCACCGGCTACAACGACTTTGAGCACACGATGGACACTCCAAACCCGCTAAAAGACTCTGACCACCTGCTGGACGACCTTGAGTCGATCCGCAAGCTGCTCGGTGATGATGACCTGCAACCGCCATTGCTTACCGATGCGGTCAACGGTGACGTACAAATTCCCCTGCTGTTCGATATGGTGGGTGGCAAGCCGGTTACGCCGGAACCTGTCGAAACGCCCGTGGTACAAGCTGCGCCGGCTGCGGCTGTTGCCGTACCGGCCGCCGAAAAAGCCCCCGACGCCCTGCTGCTGCACCTGGACAACGAACTGCGCGCCGCCGCGCAACTGATCATGCAAGACGTGATCGACGATTTTGCCCCGCATATCGAAACCGAAATCAAGCGCCGGCTGGATGCGCGCATGGAACGGTTGTTGAGCCAGTACCAGAACTAAGGCTGACACATATCCCCTGTGGGAGCGGGCTTGCTCGCGAAGGGCGTGAACGATAACGCGTACATCCTGAATGAACGCGCCGCCCTCAGGTTTTTCGCGAGCAAGCTCGCTCCTACCCCTCTCCCCTATCCCCCGTTATACTTGTCGGCTTTCCTGAATTAATGCCAACTAGGGTCCCGCCGCGCATGGATAAGACCTACCAGCCGCACGCTATTGAAACTTCCTGGTACCAGACCTGGGAGTCCGAGAATTATTTCGCTCCGCAAGGCGCGGGCGATGCCTACACCATCATGATTCCGCCACCGAACGTCACTGGCAGCCTGCACATGGGCCATGGCTTCAACAATGCGATCATGGATGCCCTGATTCGTTTCCGCCGCATGCAGGGTCGCAATACCCTATGGCAACCAGGTACAGACCACGCCGGTATCGCCACCCAGATGCTGGTGGAACGCCAACTGGAAGCCACCGGCCAGAACCGTCACGACCTGGGCCGCGAGAAATTCCTCGAGAAAATCTGGGAATGGAAGGATCAGTCCGGCGGCAACATCAGCCGTCAGATCCGTCGACTGGGCTCGTCCGTCGACTGGAGCCGCGAGCGCTTCACCATGGACGACGGCCTGTCGGAAGCCGTGAAGGAAGCCTTCGTGCGCCTGCATGAAGACGGCCTGATCTACCGCGGCAAGCGCCTGGTCAACTGGGACACCAAGCTGCACACGGCGATTTCCGACCTTGAAGTGGAAAACCACGACGAAAAAGGTTTCCTGTGGAACCTCAAGTACCCGCTGGCTGACGGCGCCAAGACCGCCGAAGGCAATGATTACCTGATCGTCGCCACCACCCGTCCGGAAACCATGCTTGGTGATGCCGCCGTCGCGGTTAACCCGAACGACGAACGCTACCAGGCGCTGATCGGCAAGTTCGTCGAGCTGCCGCTGGTTGGCCGTCGCATCCCGATTATCGCGGACGACTACTGCGACCCTGAATTCGGCACCGGCTGCGTGAAAATCACCCCGGCCCACGATTTCAACGACTGCGAAGTCGGCAAGCGCCATAACCTGCCGCTGCTGAACATCTTCGACAAAAACGCCGCTGTTCTGCCGGCCTGCCAGGTGTTCAACCTCGACGGCACGCTGAACGAGAGCATCGACGGCAAGATCCCGGCTGAATACGCGGGCCTCGACCGTTTTGAGGCGCGCAAGCAGATCGTTGCCGCCTTCGACGCCGCCGGCCTGCTGGTAAGCGTTGACGACCACGGCCTGAAAGTGCCGAAGGGCGACCGCTCCGGCACCATCATCGAGCCCTGGCTGACCGACCAGTGGTACGTGTCCACCAAGCCGCTGGCTGAGCCGGCGATTGCTGCCGTGGAAGACGGCCGCATCGCGTTCGTGCCGAAACAGTACGAAAACATGTACTTCTCGTGGATGCGTGACATCCAGGATTGGTGCATCAGCCGCCAGCTGTGGTGGGGCCACCGGATTCCGGCCTGGTACGACGAGTCGGGCAAGGTCTACGTGGGCCGCGACGAAGCCGAAGTACGTGCCAAGCACAACCTTGGCGCGGACGTGACGCTGCAACAGGACAACGACGTACTGGACACCTGGTTCAGCTCGGGCTTGTGGACCTTCTCCACCCTCGGCTGGCCGCAACAGACCGAGTTCCTGAAGAAATTCCATTCCACCGACGTGCTGGTCACCGGCTTCGACATCATTTTCTTCTGGGTTGCCCGGATGATCATGCTCACCATGCACTTGGTGAAGAACGAAGACGGCACCCCGCAGGTACCGTTCAAGACCGTGTACGTGCACGGCCTGGTGCGTGATGGCCAGGGCCAGAAGATGTCCAAGTCCAAGGGCAACGTCCTGGACCCGCTGGACATCATCGACGGCATCGACCTGGAAACCCTGGTGCAGAAACGCACCTCGGGCCTGATGCAGCCGAAACTGGCGAAGAAGATCGAGAAGCAGACCCGCGACGAGTTCGCCGATGGCATCGCCAGCTACGGCACCGACGCCCTGCGCTTTACCTTCTGCTCGCTGGCGTCCACCGGTCGCGACATCAAGTTCGACATGGGCCGCGTCGAAGGCTATCGCAACTTCTGCAACAAGATCTGGAATGCCGCGCGCTACGTACTGGATAAAGGCGAAGACTGCGGCCAGAACGGCGAGACCATCGAGCTGTCCCTGGCAGACCGCTGGATCATCTCCCAGCTGCAGCGCACCGAAGCCGAAGTGACCCGTCAACTCGACCAGTTCCGCTTTGACCTGGCGGCGCAGGCCCTGTACGAGTTCATCTGGAACCAGTATTGCGACTGGTACCTGGAACTGTCCAAGCCCGTGCTGTGGGACGAGAACTCGCCGATCGAACGTCAGCGCGGCACCCGTCAAACCCTGGTGCGCGTACTGGAAGTGGCGTTGCGCCTGGCGCATCCGTTCATGCCCTTCATCACCGAAGAAATCTGGCAGCGCATCGCGCCGCTGGCCGGCAAAGACGGCAAGACCATCATGCTGCAACCTTGGCCGGTGGCCAACGAAGCCCGCATTGACGAGGCAGCCGAAAGCGATATCGAGTGGCTCAAGACCCTGATGATGGGTACGCGCAACATCCGCGCCGAGATGAATATCGGTCCGGGCAAGCCACTGGCCGTGTTCGTGAAGAACGCCAGCAGCGAAGACCTGCGTCGCCTCACCGAGAACGACGCGCTGCTCAAGAAGCTGGCGAAGCTGGAGTCGATCACCGTATTGGCCGCTGGCGAAGAAGCACCGCTGTCCGCCACCGCACTGGTGGGCGAGATGGAAGTGCTGGTGCCGATGGCCGGCCTGATCGACAAGGGTGCCGAACTGGCGCGCCTGGACAAGGAAATCCTGCGCCTGCAAGGCGAAGTGCAGCGGGTGGGCGGCAAGCTGTCCAACGCGGCGTTCGTCGACAAGGCTCCGGCTGAAGTGATCGAGAAAGAACGCGCCAAACTGGCTGAAGCTGAACAGGCTTTGGGCAAGCTGGCGGAGCAACACGCACGGATTTCCAGCCTGTAAGAGGCTGCCCGTGTGGAAAAAGAGACCTTCGGGTCTCTTTTTTTTGCTTGGAAAAACACCGCTATTTCTCTTTGGAAACCCGACCAATGTGAGAGCTGGCTTGCCTGCGATGGCATCGCCTCGGTCTGGCAGATACACCGAGTCACCTGCATCGCAGGCAAGCCAG
>NZ_JACAQY010000051.1:0-34848 GCF_013386835.1 Pseudomonas sp. IPO3774 | reverse complement strand
CTGCGAAAAGCTGGCCCAGTGGCGGACGCATCGCGCCGCCTTGCCAGACCGTTCCCACTCCCAGAAGAAACTCGCCCCACCGGCCAGTTCCCGCTCCAGGATCACCTGCTGATCGTCGTATCGATAACGCTCGCTTTCGCCGACAGCGTTGGTCGCCTCAACCAACCGCCAGGCATCGTCGTACGTGTAGGAAACAACGTTCTGTTCGGTGACCCAGCCGAGTTCCCGGTGCACCTGATAGTCGACCGCAACGATATGGCCGCGCTCATACCGCAGCAGCAATCCCTGGCCAACATGGTTATCGATCCGCTGAATCCGCCCGGAATAATCGCGAGTAATGCGCAGCCGGTTGTCATACGCATCGCTGATCGCCGTCAGCACACCGTCACGGAAGTGGTAGAAAAGCGACGCCTGAGCCAGCACCCATTCATCCGGCAAAGCACCCAGATAAATCGCCGCTTCCGCCAGGCTATTGGTGATCGCCGGCCGTGCAGCAGAGGGCAGGGGAAACGTGGTGCTGCGGTTTTCGTGATCGGTCCACACCACCGATCCGCCGCTCACCACCAACCGCTGCGCCAGCGCATGACTCCAGCCAAACCCCAACCCGCAATCCACTTCCACGGCACTGCTGCGATACAACCGCGTCCAGGCAAACGGCAGCACACCCTCCAACGAGCCATCCGTAAGGGTCAGCAGCTCTTCACCGGTAACCATCGAAACCGGGCAGCCATTGGTACAGGTATTCGCCGAACAGACCGAAGCATCTCCATTGGGATTTTTCGCCGAAGCAGGCACATCATCCACAGGCTCCTGCTTCACCAGCGCCGTGCGCGCCGCTTTAGGCTTTCGGACCAGCGCTGCCGGATTCGAAACCTCGTTTACACCGGCCTTCAACGGCACGGCCGCTGCCTTGATCGACACTGGATCATTTTTAAGCGACACCGGCTTAAGCACACTGGGGTGCCAGTCCAGCCGTGGTGCCTCGCCCAACTTGGCCATCTGCTCGAGTAACACCCGTGCCCGGCCGGACCTGACCTTGCCCAGCACCTGCGGGCCCAAACGCACCGCCATACCCATGCCGCCGGTGGCCAACAGCAACAGCAGGTTGAGCAGTACCTCGGAAGTCATTTCCCCCAGCAGCTCGTTCATGTCCGGCGGCGGAAGCAATTGCGCCCAACTGAACATCGCCGACAGATAGATGAACAGCAGCGGTTCATCGCTCAGCACCAGAAGACCGTTGGCAATGGCCTCATTGCTGAGCTTCAACAGCTCTTCAAGCTCGCCTTGGGAGAGGTACCGCAGCAACTTTTCGCTATTGGGTTTGATGTCCGCCAGCCAGTCGTACAGGTTTGGAATACCGTCCCAAAGGCTGTACAGCGTGTTCGTAATCCCTCGCACAAACGCGGCGTCCATCAACTTGCGACGGTCGAGGGCGCTGGCGTTTGAGTACTGTTTCCACTGCTCTTCGAAGGTGCTCGTCCATTCACTGCGCAAGCTGCTTTCCAGCGAGCTGATCACCGACTGATAGGAGGCGTAGAGCGCCTTGACGTGATCCTTGGAAACATCGGGGTAGAAGCTGACCTGATACTGCTGGTCGCGCGTGCAGTCGGTGATTTCGAGGATGCCGCTGGGGCCGATGGTTTTATGAATGAGGGGACCGATCAGGCTGCCGTCCTCGGCGATGGCCTGGAGCATGACCGGCGTGTTGCCGATCGGCACAAACCGCTTGCTCTCAAACATGTGCACCAGGGTCAGCGCACCATTGGGTTTGCACATTGCAACGGTGGTACTGGGGGCTTTAGAGGAAACAGGCGCGACCAGCGCGACCTCATCCCCAACCTTGAACACCTGCTCGACTTCCAGCGACGAAAAGCTCCAGAAGCTCTCAGCCCAATCGTCAAACGTGTTAAGGCACTCCCTGAAGTTACGAAAGACCGCTTCAACGTCCTTCGTCTCCACATCCATGGGAGCCAGGGCCAACCTGCCTAGGGCGAGATTCAAGAGGCAGCCCCATCGGGCAGGGCATTAATCGAAAAAAACATCGGCGTTCCCTCGCGCTGTGTGATCAGGCGAGGGACTTTGCAGAGGTTTGTAAGAGAAAGAAGTCAGAGCTATCCACTGCTACTGATAGGACGTTTCGCCAAATCCCCGGCTAAACCGACCCGTTTTCGTAAGCCAAATCTCCGACAAAAATAAATCCCACAAAACCCACATACGCAACAAATCCAACTTGACAGCTTCCATTCCCTTGGCGTCTATTGACGTACCCGCTGGATCATTTCGCAGATGTCCCAGGATGCTCAATGAAGACTGATATCTCACTGACCCACATGCCCAGCGTCCTGCACGCAGCCGAAAGCATCCGCCAAGGCACACTGACCCCTGTGCAACTGGTCGAGCAAAGCCTCGAAGCCATCAAAACCCACAATCCCACACTGAATGCCTTCGGCGACGTCTACACCGAATCCGCGCGGGAGCAGGCTGAAATCCTGACCGCAGAAGCGCAGGCCAACCAATTTCGTGGCCCGCTCCACGGCATCCCCTTCGGCATCAAAGACCTGTTCTCCACCGCCAATCTGCGCACCACCCGCGGTTCGCTGACCGGCCTGGACAACGTCCCCACCCAGGACGCCCCGATCATCCGCCGCCTCAAGGAGGCCGGCGCGATCATCCTCGGCAAGACCGCCACCACCGAATTCGGCTGGACCGGCGCCAGCACCTCCCGGGTTTTCGGCAATGGCCGCAACCCCTGGAACCCCCAGCTCACCAGCGGAGGATCCAGTTCCGGCTCGGCCATTGCGGTGGCAGCACGCATGGTCCCGGCCACGCTGGGTTCCGACGGCGGCGGTTCAGTGCGCATTCCCGGCGCCTTTTGCGGTGCATTCGCTCTTAAAGGCTCTCTGGGGCGCATCCCCACCTGGCCCTGGTCCGCCACTGAAATGCTCAGCCACGCCGGCCCGATCACCCGCACCGTGCGCGACAGCGCGTTACTCTTCGATATCCTCTCCGGCCCCGATCCGCTGGATCACCAGGCCTTGCCCGCGCCCACCGAGTCCTACCTGGCGCGCTGCGACCAACCGCTGGGCCCCGTGCGTGTGGCGTATTGCCCGACCTTGTTCGATACGCCGGTGGACCCGGTCATCGCCGCCACCGTCGAAGCGGCGGTGCATTACCTTGCGGATGAGCTGCCGGTCACCGTCACCACCCTGACCCTGGACTGGCAAGACCCGCTGGCCACCTTCGAAACCCTGTGGGTCGGCGGGCGCGGGATCGCCTATGGCAAATCCCTGGCCGATCGCCTCGACCAACTGGACCCGGGTTTCGCTGCGCTGATCAAGCGCTCCGCCGATTACGATCTGGCGGCCTACCTCAAGGCCGTGCAGCAACGTGCACTGTTCGCCAATCAGGTACACGCGCTGTTTAATGACTACGACGTACTGCTGATGCCGACGATGCCGATCCTGCCGTTCGCCGCCGACCGGGTTGCCCCCGAGGGCTGGCCGGGCGAGGAGGGCGCGGTGCCCTGGGCCCGCTGGACGCCGTTTACCTATCCGTTCAATATCACCGGCAACCCCGCTGCCAGCCTGCCCTGCGGCTTCAGCCCGAGCGGTTTGCCGATTGGCCTGCAGGTGATCGGCCCACGTTTTGCCGACGCCCAGGTGCTGCAATTCTGCGCGGCCGTCGAAGCCATCGCCCCCTGGGATCAGCACCTCCCCCCGATGCTGATGCCCTGATTGATTGAACCCGGAGTGGGCTCAAAAGAAGCCCGCCCGTGATAAACGCTTTGTGTTGTCCTGCCCTTTCACACCCTGATGAGTGAGAGGTACCCGTGACCCTGTCCATGGCTGTATTACGTTCTATGCTCCCCGCTGGACCGGCTCGCGCCGCGTTTCGCCGTGGGGCGCGCAATACCGGCCGCCTGAACCTGCCCTGGAATACCTCTTTTATGCTCAACCAGCCACGTCTCGACGAAATCATGCTCCTGCTCACCCAACACCAGCGCGTCAAGGCGTCGGACCTGGCGCAGGCGCTGTTCGTCTCCGAAGAAACCATCCGCCGCGACTTCAAGTACCTGGAAGAAGCCGGCAAGCTGCGGCGCATCCACGGCGGCGCGATCCTGCCGCGGCTCAACGAAGAACAGCCGCTGCAGGTGCGCAGCCGCATCAAGCCCCAGGCCAAGACGCGTATCGCGGTGTGTGCAGCGAAGCTGGTGAGCGAAGGCATGGTGCTGTTCCTCGACACCGGCACCTCGACCCTGGCCCTGGCCCAGCAACTGACCGCGTTCAGCCAGTTGCGCATCATCACCAACTCCCTGGACATCGCCCGCCTGATCACCGAGCAAAGCGCCAACCAGGTGCTGGTGGTGCCCGGCGATGTGCGCCGCAACGACAACGCGCTGATTGGCGCCCACACCCTGGAATTCGTCCGACAGTTCCACTACGACATTGCCTTCATGGGCATCGGCGCTGTCGACCTTGAGCTGGGGTTCATGGACTACCAGGAGCCCGAGGCGCTGCTGCGCCGGGAACTGACCAAACACAGCCTGCGCAGCGTGATCCTGGCCGATGACGCCAAGTTCGGCCACCGCACCTTTATCAATACGCTGCCGTTCAGCGCCATCACGACCCTGGTCACCAATCGTGCGCCGTCCAACGACTTTGCGACCCGCCTGGAGCAAGCCCATGTCGATATCCTTTACCCCTGAGTTGCTGGTGCCCAGTGAACAGGACCTTGAAACCTTCGAGGCGCTGTTCCGCGACACCTCGGTCATCGGCGCGACCAAGGCCGGTGGGCTGCATCGCCTCGCCGCCTCGGCTGAAGACGGCGCCGTGCGCGACCTGTTCGCGGCCTGGATGACTGAACGCGGTTTTGACGTGCGTGTGGATGCAGTGGGTAACATGTTCGGTTTGATCACCTTTAATCCAGAAGCGCCCTACGTGCTGTGTGGCTCGCATCTCGACAGCCAGCCGAGTGCCGGGCGTTTCGATGGGGTCTATGGCGTGCTGGCCGGCGCAGTCGCGGTGGCCAGCCTGGCTCGCCAACTGCGCGAGCGCGGCGAAGTACCGGAGTGCAACCTGGCGGTGGTGAACTGGACCAACGAGGAGGGCGCGCGTTTCCAGCCCAGCCTGATCGGCAGCAGCGTGTTCACCGGTGACCTGGCCCTGCAGGACGCCTGGGCCTGCCGCGATGGCGATGGCATCAGCCTCAAGCATGCGCTGCAGCAGATTGGTTATCTGGGGGAGGGCCGCGTCGAGCTGGACGTCGCCGGTTATGTGGAAATCCACGTCGAACAAGGTGATGGCCTTGAGCGCGACGGGCTGGCCATCGGTGTGGTGCGCGACACCTGGGCCGCCCTCAAGCAACGGATTCGGTTCATCGGTGAACAGAACCACACCGGTCCTACACCCATGGCTGCACGCAAGGATGCCTTGCTGGCCGCCGCCCACGCGATCACCGCTGTGCGGGCCGAGGCCGACCTGCATGGCGCGCAACTGCACAGCTCGGTGGGGCGCCTGGAGATCTATCCCAATTCCCCCAACGTGGTGCCTTCCAGCGTGACGCTGCATGTCGAGTACCGCTCGCCCGACACCGAATTACTGGCCGCAGCCGGTGCGCGCCTGGACGCCAGCCTCAAGGCCACCGCCAGCGCCACGTCGACTGACTACAGCATCGAAAGCCGCGCCCTGCGTGAGCCGAGCCACCTGCATCACGGTTTTGCCGAGCTGGCCTACGGCGTCGGCCAGCAAATGGGCTTGCCCATCGGCAACAGCGTCACCGTGTCAGGCCACGACGCCATCAGCCTGAGCCGGCATTACCCGGTGTGCCTGCTGTTTATCCCGAGCAGCAATGGCGTGTCCCACAACGAAGCGGAATTCACCAGCGAACAGGACATGCGCAACGGCCTGCACATGCTGACCGCGTTGCTGCACCGCGCCTGTTCCACCCCCAACGCCTACCGCTGAGGTCTGCCATGTCGAGTCGTTTGCAAGCAAAGTCACGGCTGCTGGGCGCCCTGGAGGCCGCCGGCTTGTCCGCCCATGTGGTGGTCGAAGAGGGCACCGCCGGGATTGCCTCGCCGGTACGCCTGGCCACCGAGTGGGCCGGTTTTACCGTCAGCGCACCGTGGGGCCAGTGTTACGCCAAAGTCTTGCATGATGACATGCGCGCGCTGATCGACATTGAACGCACTGCCCGCGCCACCCAACTGGCAGCTGATTGCGACGTGACGCCGGGTGTGCGCCTGGTGGATGCCACGGCCGGCGTGTTGCTGCTGGATGCGTTGCCCACCAGCGAGTGGCGTTGGGCCCGCCTCGACGAATTGATGCAGCCCCAGCGCCTGCAAGCGCTCTGGACCCTGAAGAAACAATTGCACCAAGGCACCTCGCCGGGCTTCGCCCGCTCGCCGCTGCAAGATATCCAGCACCTGCGCGAATTATGCGTGCGCTACAGCGTGGCCTTGCCCATCGACCACGCCTGGATCAGCACCTGCATTGACCTGGCCTGGACCGCGCTGCAACTGAACGCCAGCGACTCGGTGCCGCTGCACGGCGACGGCGTGGCGAGCAACGTGATGATCGGCCCGGACGGCGCCTTGCAACTGATCGACTTCGATTACGCCGGCAGTGGTGATCCCTGGTACGACGTGGCGATCAGCCTTAACGAGTTGTACGTCTTCGAAAACGACTGGCGCGAAGGCATCCATACCTGGGCCGGCGAGTGCCGTGAAAGCGACTATGCGCGCTGCCGCTTGTACGCCTTGATCAACGATTGGTACTGGACGCTCTGGGGCCTGTGGGTCGGCGCTACCTCGGCGCGGCCGCTGGAGTTTTCCAAGGTCGGGCAGTGGACGCTGTTGCGCTGCCGCCAAAGTCTGCAAGACCCGCGGTTTGAAGGTTGGCTACGTCAGGTACAGGAGGGGCAGGCATGAAAGCGTTAGGTGAGGCGTGTACGCCACAAGAGTGTCAGCTGGAAGCGGCGGTGCGCGGGGTTGCCAGTTGGGGCGGCACCGGCATTCGTTATGAACCGGTCAGCGGCGGGATTTCCAACACCAACTGGCGGGTGGAAGTGGCCGGGATCGACACTGCGTATTTCTTCAAGGTACCGGGCGTGGGCACCGAGATGTTCATCGACCGCCGCACGGCCCACGACGCCAGCCTCAAGGCGGCGCAAACCGGCTATGGCGCGCCGGTGTTCGCATTCCTTGAAGAGTTCGGCGTGGAAGTCTTCGAGTTCATGGAGGGCTGGCGCGCCTCCTCCAACCACGACTTCCTCGACCGCGACGTGCGCCACAACGCGCTGCACGCCCTCAAGGCGTTCAACGACCAGCCGCCACTGGTGCAGACCAAGACCGTGTTCGACATGATTGCCGAGCACCAGCGGCAGGTGGAGCAACTCAACGGCTGCAAGCCCGCCGACGACGCTTGGCTGCGCCGCCAATGCGACCGCGCCCGGGGCGTGCTGCAAGCTTCCGGCATCGACCTGGCTCCCTGCATGAATGACACCCTGGCGGGTAATTTCATGCTCAACGACCGTCGGCAAATTCGTCTGGTGGACTTCGAATACGCCTCCAACAACGACCGGCATTACGAACTGGCGCTGTGGTTCGGCGAGATGTTTTTCACTGATGAAATGGAACTGGCCCTGATCGAGGATTACTTCGGCCAGGTCACCCCGCAGAACCTCGCGCGCATCAAGTTGCACAAGGCCCTGGCGGACATCAAATGGTCGACCTGGGCGATGGTGCAGCACGCGGTGTCGCAGCTGGATTTCGACTTCTACAAATACGGCACCTGGAAGCACATGCGTGCCCGCAGCATCATCAACGATTCGCAATGGGAAACCTGGCTAAGACAGGCTTGAGCCTGCGCCAGACAACAATAATGCATTGAATGAAGTCACTTGGGCGCTGATTGGTGCCTGCGTTTTCACTGCTTGATTTTTGTTTGATCACACAAAAAAACGATCCACAAATTCAAGGAGCACCCGACTCATGAAATCTGATAGCGCACCACCCGGACGCCTGAAAAGCCAACTCTTCGGCGTGTACTTTTTCCTGTTGCTGATGCTCGCCTTATTCCCGCCGTTCTATTTGAGCGTGAGCGGCAGTACCGCGTTGGTACTGGGCATACCGTTGCCGATCTTCTACTGGATCGCCATTGCAGTCCTCGCAGGACTGGGCCTGTGGGCGTTGTACGTCGCCGAATTGAAGGCCGGCGAAATACCCGAAGAGGGGGGTGCGCAATGATCAGCACCGCCAGCGATGCCAACCTCTTTATCACCTTCGGCGTCATCGGCCTGTTCCTGGCCGGGATGATCGCCGTGCTGTACGCCACCAACCGCGAGAGCACGAGTTTTTCCGATTACGCCGTAGGCGGGCGCTCCTATGGGCCGTGGTACATCGCCATGTGTTACACCAACTCGTGGTGGCCGGGCTCGACCTTTACCGCGTTTTTCGCCCTGACCATCGGCGGCGTCCTGGGCTTCTACGGCATGGTCTACGCCACCCTTGGCGTGACGGCAATGTACCTGATGGCCCGCCGCGCGTGGACCTGGGGCCAGCGTTTCAACCTGCGCACCCAGCCGGACTTGCTCGGCATGCGCTTCAACAGCCCGGTGGTCAAGCGCGTGGCCTCGATCATCGGCATCATCTCGGTATTCCCGTGGGTGGTGATGGGCATCCAGGCGTTGGCGATGTTGTTCCAGTTCGCCAGCTTCGGCCGCTGGGGCGTCACCACCTGCCTGGTCGCCGGCGTGGTGGTGGTGCTGGTGCGCCAGTACTGGACCGTGAGCATGGGCATGCGCGGGCTGATCATGACCGACATGTTCCAGGGCCTGATCGCCTATGTCGTGTGTGCGGCGCTGTGTGTGTTCCTGCTGTTCGGCGACCAGGCGTCGTTCTCCAACCTGTCGCACCTGCCGGCGAAAATGTTGCTGATTCCCGGCGCCAGCGGCACCGGTTACGGCCCGCTGTACATGTTCAGCCTGATCTTCACCGGCGTGATCGGCTCGATGTGCTGGCCCATGAGCTTCCAGCGCATCTACACCGCCAGCGGCGTCAAGGCGGTGAAGAAAGGCACGCTGTACACGATCCTGTTGGTGGGTGGTTTCTACGGGATTCTGATGCTGTTTGCCGCGGCCATCAGCCAGGACCCGAACGTCATCGCGCACCCGCAACAAGGTTGGTTCCTCTCGCTGTTCGACATCGGCGGGCCGTGGATGCTGGCGTTGGCGATCGTCATCGTACTGGCGGCGAGCATCGGCCACGTCGACGGCTGCGTGCAGGTCTGCGGCACCCAGTTCGCCAACGACCTTGCCACCTGGAACACCCCGCGTACCGACCGGCAACTGACGCTGCTGGCCAAGTCCGGGATGGTGGTGTTTATCGTTGCCGCCTCGGTGCTGGCATACCTGACCTTTGATTACGCGCGACTGCAATTGCTGGCGCAGATTTCCTACCAGGGGATTATCCAGTTGGCGGTGCCGCTGTTCTTCGGCATTTTCAGCCGCCGCGGCAACAAGGAAGGCGCGATTGCCGGGATGCTGGCGGGGATCGTGGTGGCGATTGTGCTGACGACGATGTACCCGGACGACATTCCCGGGCTGGGGTCGTTGACCAGCGGGATTGTGGGGCTGGTGGTCAATGCGGGGATTTTTGTGGCGTGTGCATGGGCGATCAAACCGAGTGCGCAGGAGAGTGCTCGGGTGGAGCAGTTGTTTGAAATGGCGGCGCCAGGGCGCAAAGTGCCAATGGGGGCAAGGCCGGTCCTGAACTGAACCCACTTCTCAAACCCAATGTAGTTCCAATGTGGGAGCGGGCTTGCTCGCGAATGCAGACTGTCAGTTAAAGCATCAGCGACTGATATACCGCATTCGCGAGCAAGCCCGCTCCCACATTTTTGATTGTGTTTCTACACAGCATTCCCGTTTTGTCGCAGGCGTTTGTAGAGGGTATTGCGGCTGACGCCAAGCTCTCTGGCCAGGTGAGAGATATTCCCGCCCACCGCCTTCAGTCGCTCATTCAGGTCCAGACTGTCATCCACTGCATCACACACCGGCACCACCCCATTCAAATCCACAAAAAAATCATCCGGCAGATGTTCCGCCCGAATCGGCTGCTCTTCCGCCATGGCCAGTGCCACCTGCAACACGCTGCTCACCTGGCGTAGGTTGCCCGGCCACGGATGCTGTTCAAACAAGGCCAGCACCTCGTTAGT
Source organism: Pseudomonas sp. IPO3774 (assembly GCF_013386835.1). NCBI lineage: Bacteria > Pseudomonadati > Pseudomonadota > Gammaproteobacteria > Pseudomonadales > Pseudomonadaceae > Pseudomonas > Pseudomonas sp. IPO3774. Next base: position 24,634 of record NZ_JACAQY010000051.1, on the reverse strand, counting down.
CAACCCGACCCACTGCGTCGGCTCGCGATGCTGTTGCCACAGCTGCTTGAACAACGCCTGTTTATCCGTGCGCTCCCGTAGCGGCGGCAGCTCCAGGGTCAGGCCACCGATGCGGTAATACAGGTCTTCGCGAAAACGCCCGAGCTGTACCTGTTCGCGCAGCGAGCGGTTGGTGGCGGAGATGATCCGCAAATCCACCGGGTACAACTCGCTGCTGCCTACAGGCTGCACACAGCGTTCCTGCAATACCCGCAACAGCCGGGCCTGGGTCGGCAGGGGCATGTCGCCGATCTCGTCGAGGAACAGCGTGCCTTTGTCTGCCTTGCGGATCAGCCCGATGCTGCCTTTCTGGTTGGCGCCGGTGAATGCGCCTTTTTCATAGCCGAACAGTTCCGACTCCACCAGTTCGGCGGGGATCGCTGCGCAGTTGACCGCGATAAACGCTTGTTGGCTGCGAGAGCTGGCCTGGTGCAGGGCTTTGACGAACACTTCCTTGCCGACACCTGTTTCACCGTGGATCAGCAACGGAATATCCTTTTCCAGCAGGCGCTCGGCCTGACGCACGGCCTTTTCCACGCGGGCATCGCCGAAGTGCAGGGTCTTGAGACTGATGGCCGTGGGGCCGGGTTCGCGGGGCTTTTTCGTTTCCACGAACACGCGAGCCTGCACTGGCGCCTGTTTCGGCCGTTTCAGCAGGCACTGGAAACGGTTGCGCCCGGCGGCTTGCAGCGAGAAGGGCAGGCCTTCGGGCTGGTTGAGCAGTTCCAGCAGCGAGACCTTGAACAGGCTGTCGATCAACACCCGCGACAGGCTGATGCCCAGCAGGTTGTCGGCCCGGCGATTGGCCGACAGTACCTGGCCGCTTTCATCAAAAATCAGCAGTCCGGCCCACTGGCTATCGAGGTTGTTCAGCCCGGTGTTGAACGTCAGCTGGAAATGCTCACCGCGAAACAGGTTGAGGATCAGCCGGTTCTCGACGGTCTGGCTCATCATCTTGACCATGCCGAGGGTGTGGGAGGGCGGCAGGTAGCTGTCGCTGGACACATCCAGCACCGCGATGATTTCCCGCTGCGCATCGAAGATCGGCGCTGCCGAGCCGGTCATGAAACGGTTGGCCTTGAGGAAGTGTTCGTCATGTTCGATATGCACTGCCTGGGCACAGGCCAGGGCGGTGCCGATGGCGTTGGTGCCGCTGGAGCGCTCCATCCAGCTGGCGCCGGCGCTGAAACCACGGGCCAGCTTGGGGTCGATAAAGCGTTGGGTGCCCCACGAAGTCAGCACCTGGCCCTGGTTGTCGGCAAGCATGATCAGGCAGTTGGAATTGCTGAGGATGTTTTCGTAGTAGGGCAGCACTTCCTGGTGGGTGGTCTGCACAAGGGAATGCTGGCTTTCCAGCAACTGGCTGACGCCGTCTGCGGGCAGTTGGTCGAAGCTCGGTGTGCTCTGGTGATCCAGGCCATAGGCCCGGCAGCGGCGCCAGGAGTCCTGGATGATGGCATCGTGCGCCAGCGGTGTGCTCATGGCGGTGACCCTTGCTTTATTGTTGTTCTGGGGTGCGGAAGGCCCGTTCAGTGTTGTTCAGAACTGTTCATTGTCAACCCGCCGATTGTTCAGTTGTTCAGCCTGACCTGTTCATTTCTGTTCAGAGGCGAATCGCTGTTTTGCCTAACTCGTTGACCGGCCTGAGGTTTGGGTTGTTGGCACGGAACTCGCTCTGTGCTCCTGCCAGAACCATTCCAATAATAAAAAGGTCGTGTCATGTCATTGACCCTGGAGCACGTCACTCGCGTTGTCGAAGGCCAAACCTGGATCGACGACGCCAACCTGCGTTTCGAAGCCGGTTCCTTCAATGTATTGCTGGGCCGCACGCTCTCCGGTAAGACCAGCCTGATGCGCCTGATGGCCGGCCTGGACAAGCCTGACAGCGGGCGCATCCTGATGAATGGCGTGGACGTCACCCAGAAGCCGGTGCGCCTGCGCAATGTGTCGATGGTCTATCAGCAGTTCATCAACTACCCGACCATGACCGTGTTCGAGAACATCGCCTCGCCGCTGCGCCAGGCCGGAGTCTCTGCCGAGCAGATCCAGAGCAAAGTCCTCGAAACCGCGAAAATGTTGCGCATCGAGAAATTCCTCCAGCGTCACCCCCTGGAACTCTCCGGCGGCCAGCAGCAACGCACCGCCATGGCCCGGGCGCTGGTCAAGGATGCCGAGCTGATTCTGTTCGATGAGCCCCTGGTGAACCTGGACTACAAACTGCGCGAAGAACTGCGCCAGGAAATGCGCGAGCTGTTCAAGGCGCGTCACACCATCGCCATCTACGCCACCACCGAACCCAACGAAGCCCTGGCCCTGGGCGGCACCACCACGATTCTCCACGAGGGCCGGGTGATCCAGAGCGGCAAGGCCGCCGAGGTCTATCACCAGCCGCAAACCGTGCTGGCGGCCGAGCTGTTTTCCGAGCCGCCGATCAACCTGATGCCCGGGCGCATCAGTGGCAATGAAGTGAGCTTCGCCAACTTCGTGCACTTCCCGCTGAACGTCGACCTGCGGCCCATCGGCGAAGGCGAGTTTCGCTTTGGCGTGCGTCCCAGCCATATCAGCCTGGTACCGAGCAACGATGATGACCTGGAGCTGGCAGTGACCGTGGAAGTCGCCGAGATCAGCGGCTCGGAAACCTTCCTGCACGTACGCAGCGAACACTTCCTGCTGGTGCTGCACTTGCCCGGGGTGCATGAGTACGACGTCGACGCGCCGATCCGCATCTATATTCCCACCCACAAACTGTTTGTGTTCGATGGCCAGGGACGGCTGGTCCAGGCCCCCGGCCGACGTGTCGCGAGGGTTGCCTGATGGCCGAGATCCATTTGCAGAACCTGGCCCACAGCTACAGCTCAAAGCCAAACGGCCCCGAGGACTACGCGATTCGCGAGATGAACCACGTCTGGGAGCAGGGCGGCGCCTACGCGTTGCTGGGGCCGTCGGGCTGCGGCAAGTCGACGTTGCTCAACATCATCTCCGGCCTGCTCAGCCCATCCGAAGGCCAGGTGCTGTTCGACGCCAAGGTGGTCAACGAACTGACCCCGGAAAAACGCAACATCGCCCAGGTGTTCCAGTTTCCGGTGGTGTACGACACCATGACCGTGTTCGATAACCTGGCTTTTCCCCTGCGAAACCAGGGCATGGCCGAGGCGAAAATTCACAGCAAGGTGCAGGAAATTGCCGAGGTGCTCGACCTGCAAAACCTGCTGGACAAAAAGGCCCGCAACCTCACTGCCGATGAAAAGCAGAAAGTCTCCATGGGCCGCGGCCTGGTGCGGGATGACGTGTCGGCGATCCTGTTCGACGAACCGCTGACGGTGATCGACCCGCACCTGAAATGGAAGCTGCGGCGCAAGCTCAAGCAGATCCACGAGCAGTTCAACATCACCATGGTCTACGTGACCCACGACCAACTGGAAGCCTCGACCTTCGCCGACAAGATCGCGGTGATGTATGGCGGGCAGATCGTGCAGTTCGGCACGCCCCGGGAGTTGTTCGAGCGGCCCAGCCACACCTTTGTCGGCTATTTCATCGGCAGCCCTGGGATGAATCTGATTGAGGTGCAGGCAGAGGCGGGCGGTGTGCGCTTTGCCGGGACACATCTGGCGTTGCCCGAGGCGCTGCAGCAGCGCATTGGCGAAACGCCTTACAAAAGGCTGCAGGTCGGCATCCGCCCGGAATTTATCCATGTGTGGGATGAGCACAATCCCGACGCGCTACAGGCGCAAGTCACCCATGTGGAAGACCTCGGCACCTACAAGATCATGACCCTCAACCTCGATGGCGCACCGTTGAAAGTGCGCCTGGCCGAAGACAAACCGGTGCCCGAGGGCCAGGCGTCCATCAGCTTTCCGGGGCAGTGGCTGATGGTGTATGCCGATGACTACTTGCTGGAGGTGCAGCCATGAACAAGGTGCAGAACAACAAGGCCTGGTGGCTGGTATTGCCGGTGTTCCTGCTGGTGGCCTTCAGCGCGGTGATCCCGATGATGACCGTGGTCAACTACTCGGTGCAGGACATCTTCGACCAATCCAGCCGCTACTTCGTCGGCGCCGACTGGTACAAACAGGTGCTGCTGGACCCGCGCCTGCATGACTCGCTGCTGCGTCAGTTCATCTACTCGGCGTGTGTGCTGTTGATCGAGATTCCGCTGGGCATCGCGATTGCCCTGACGATGCCCACCAAGGGCCGATGGTCGTCGCTGGTGTTGATCGTGATGGCGATTCCGCTGCTGATTCCGTGGAACGTGGTCGGCACCATCTGGCAGATCTTTGGCCGTGCCGACATTGGCCTGATGGGTTCCACGCTCAATGCGATGGGCATCAGCTACAACTACGCCGCCAACACCATGGACGCCTGGGTCACGGTGCTGGTGATGGACGTGTGGCACTGGACGTCCCTGGTGGCGCTGCTGTGTTTCTCGGGGCTGCGGGCGATCCCGGATGTGTACTACCAGGCGGCGCGGATTGATCGGGCGTCTAGCTGGGCGGTGTTCCGACATATCCAGCTGCCAAAACTGAAGAGCGTGCTGTTGATCGCGGTGATGCTGCGCTTCATGGACAGTTTCATGATCTACACCGAACCGTTTGTGCTGACGGGCGGCGGGCCAGGGAACGCCACCACCTTCCTCAGCCAGACGCTTACCCAAATGGCCGTAGGCCAATTCGACCTGGGCCCGGCGGCGGCGTTTTCGCTGGTGTACTTCCTGATCATCCTGTTGGTGTCCTGGCTGTTCTACACCGCCATGACCCACTCCGACGCCAACCGCTGAGGCCGCCAACATGAGCAAGCGCAAGGTAATCCCGCTGCTGGTCTACATCCTGTTCCTGCTGGTGCCGATCTACTGGCTGCTGAACATGTCCTTCAAGAGCAACACCGAAATCCTCGGCGGCCTGACCCTGTTTCCGCAGGACTTCACCTTCGCCAACTACAAGGTGATCTTCACCGACCCGAGCTGGTACACCGGCTACCTCAACTCGCTGTACTACGTCAGCCTCAACACCGTGATTTCCCTGAGCGTGGCGCTGCCGGCGGCCTACGCGTTCTCGCGCTACCGCTTCCTCGGCGACAAGCACTTGTTCTTCTGGTTGCTGACGAACCGCATGGCGCCGCCGGCAGTGTTTTTGCTGCCGTTCTTCCAGCTGTATTCGTCCATTGGCTTGTTCGATACGCATATCGCGGTGGCCTTGGCCCATTGCCTGTTCAACGTGCCGCTGGCGGTGTGGATTCTCGAAGGTTTCATGTCGGGCGTGCCCAAGGAAATCGACGAAACGGCCTACATCGACGGGTACAGCTTCCCCAAGTTTTTCGTGAAGATCTTCATCCCGCTGATTGGCTCGGGGATCGGCGTCACGGCGTTTTTCTGCTTCATGTTTTCCTGGGTCGAGCTCCTGCTGGCACGCACGCTGACGTCGGTGAACGCCAAACCCATCGCCGCAGTGATGACCCGTACGGTTTCGGCCTCCGGCATCGACTGGGGCGTGCTGGCGGCGGCGGGGGTGTTGACCATTTTGCCGGGCATGCTGGTGATCTGGTTCGTTCGCAACCATGTGGCCAAGGGCTTTGCCCTGGGCCGGGTCTGAGGAGTCGATGATGGAATGGATGGCCTGGACCACCCCGACTGCACTGTTCTTTGCCGCGATCGGCCTGCTGCTGGTGGGCATGACGACCTGGGAATTGCGCTCGCCGAGTATCCCCCGGCGCGGCTTTTTACCGATCAGCACCACCCGTGGTGATCGTTTGTTTATCGGTCTTCTCGGCAGCGCCTACCTGCATTTGTTGGTGATCGGCGTAACCGGCTGGAGCATCTGGGTGGCGTCCGCGCTGTCTCTGGTGTGGCTGTTGTCTGTGATGCGTTGGGGCTAGCTGCCCCTTTTGAACCCCAAAACCAGGAGGTCTCTATGTTCGATAAAAACAATAAGCTGCGACATAGCATTTCATTGGCGGCCGTGCTGGCGCTCAGCGGGCTCAGTGCTGCGGCCTGGGCGGATGCTTATGAAGACGCTGCGAAAAAATGGATCGGCAGTGAGTTCAAACCGTCGACCCTCACCGAAGCCCAGCAGCTTGAAGAGCTGAAGTGGTTTATCAAGGCCGCGGAGCCGTTTCGCGGGATGAAGATCAACGTGGTGTCGGAAACCCTCACCACCCACGAGTATGAATCCAAGGTGCTGGCCAAGGCCTTCAGCGAAATCACCGGGATCAAGCTGACCCACGACTTGCTGCAGGAAGGCGACGTGGTGGAAAAGCTGCAAACCCAGATGCAGTCCGACAAGAATATCTATGACGGCTGGGTCAACGATTCCGACTTGATCGGTACGCACTTTCGCTATGGCAAGACAGAATCCATCACCGACCTGATGGCCAACGAAGGCAAGAACTTCACTTCACCCACCCTGGACATCAAGGACTTCATCGGTATTTCGTTCACCACTGCGCCCGACGGCAAGATCTACCAATTGCCCGACCAGCAGTTCGCCAACCTGTACTGGTTCCGCGCCGACTGGTTCGAACGGGCAGACCTGAAAGCCAAGTTCAAGGAGAAGTACGGCTATGAACTCGGCGTGCCGGTGAACTGGTCGGCCTACGAAGACATCGCCAAATTCTTCAGCGAAGACGTCAAGGAAATCGACGGCAAGCGCGTCTACGGGCACATGGACTACGGCAAGAAAGACCCGTCCCTTGGCTGGCGCTTCACCGATGCCTGGTTCTCCATGGCCGGTGGCGGCGACAAGGGCCTGCCCAACGGTTTGCCGGTGGACGAATGGGGCATTCGCGTGGAGGACTGCCACCCGGTGGGCTCCAGCGTCACCCGTGGTGGCGACACCAACGGCCCGGCGGCGGTGTATGCCACGCAGAAATACGTGGACTGGATGAAAGCCTATGCACCACCGGAAGCGGCGGGCATGACCTTCTCCGAATCCGGTCCGGTGCCGTCCCAGGGCAACATCGCCCAGCAGATCTTCTGGTACACCGCGTTTACCGCCGACATGACCAAGCCGGGCCTGCCGGTGGTCAACGCCGACGGCACGCCGAAATGGCGCATGGCGCCATCACCCGTCGGGCCTTACTGGGAAAAGGGCATGAAGAAGGGCTATCAGGACGTAGGTTCCTGGACCTTCCTCAAGTCGACGCCCGAGAAGCAGAAACTGGCGGCCTGGCTGTACGCGCAGTTCGTGACCTCGAAAACCGTGTCTCTGAAGAAAACCATCGTTGGCCTGACGCCGATTCGTGAGTCTGACATCAACTCCCAGGCCATGACCGACCTGGCGCCGAAACTCGGTGGGTTGGTGGAGTTCTACCGCAGCCCGGCCCGGGTGGAGTGGACCCCGACCGGCACCAACGTGCCGGACTATCCACGGTTGGCGCAATTGTGGTGGAGCCATATTTCGGAAGCGGCCAGCGGAGAGAAGACGCCGCAGCAGGCGCTGGATGGGTTGGCCAAGGATCAGGACGCGATCATGACGCGCCTGGAACGCTCCAAGGTGCAGCCGATTTGCGGGCCGAAAATGAACGAGGAACGGGACGCGCAATACTGGTTTGACCAGCCGGGTGCGCCGAAACCGAAGCTGGCGAATGAGAAGCCGCAGGGTGAGACGGTCAGTTATAACGAGTTGCTGAAGTCGTGGGAGGCGGCGCGCAAGTAACCCAGACGCCGCAGATCAAAAATGTGGGAGCGGGCTTGCTCGCGAAGGCGGTAGATCAGTCAGCAGATATGTGACTGACAGACCGCTTTCGCGAGCAAGCCCGCTCCCACATTGGGTTTGCGGTGTTTCTGCAAGGGGGGCTATTTGGGATACAGCGGCGGCAAGCTGGTGCTATCCCCTGCAGGGTCCTGCTCGCGCTCCGCCATCGGAATCGCCTTCACCGCCCGCCACAATTCCTCTCCCTGCCAATACTGCCCACTCTCGCTGTACAGCGCGCCGTTCAACCCATCCAGCGCATCCGACAACGGCACAAACCGCGCCGCCATATCCGCCAGGGTCTCCGGCTGCTGTCGCGCCCAGGCATCCAGCGCCTGACGCGTAGCCTGCGGGTCATTCGCCTGGCTCGCCCGCTTGAGGTCGTCCAGCAAAGTTCGCGGGCTCGGGCCGGTTTGCGCGGCACGCAAAATCGCCGGCTGCCAGCGTGCACGCCACCACAAACCGAAGCCCAGCAGGGTGGTGCAGGCCAGGATCAGGCTGGTCAGTTGCCAGATCCACAGGCTGTCGTTGTCCGGCGCGGTGATCACGGTCGGGCTGGCCGGCGTGTCCACGATCAGGCTCGGGTTGGTCGCCACCTGCAGGGTGCGCGCCGGCAGGCTGGTGCGTTCCAGATGGTCTTCGTGGGTGTTCCACCACACCACGTCCACCGCCGGCAGTTCAAGCGCGCCAACGCGGTTGGGCACCAGCGCTTCGCGGTCTTCACGGCTGCCGATCAGGCCACGGTCGTTGTTCTGGTTGCTCAGCACCGGCTGGTCCGGGTAGCGGCGCAGGCCGGGGATGTCGCTCAGTGCCAGCGGTGGCAGTTGCGCGCCGGCCAGGCCTTCGGCTTTCAAGGTCAGGCTGCGGGTCAGGGAGTCGCCCACCTGTACGTGATCGGGCTCGGGGTTCCAGCTTTCCGTGAGGGTCAGGCTGCGGGCCGGCAGCCAGGGAGCGTCGGCCGGGTACATTGCCGGCTTGGCCTTGACCGTCAACGACAGCTCCGGCGAACTGACGTGAATCAGCTTACCGGGCTTGGAACCCTGGGGGTTGTTGTCCTGGGCGGGCCGTGGCTCTACCAGGGTGGCGCTGAACGTCTGCGTCGGAATGGTCAGTGTGCCGCTGTGCTGCGGGTAGATGGCATAGCGGGTTTCGATCACACCGTGGCGGATGCCGTTGATGACTTTCTCGTAGGTGCGCGACTCGCCCAACTGCTCGATGCGCGTATCGGCGACCTGCAACGGCGTGAGGCTGCTGTCGTCATACAGCGATACCGAGTGGTAGACGCGCACGGTCAGCAACGCCTGGGCCTGGACGTAGACGCTGTCCTGGTCGAGGTTGGTTTCGATGAACACAGGAGCCAGTTGGGCCTCGGTGTTCTGGCTGACGGTTTCCACCACTTGCAGGGTAATCGGCTGGGTCTTGAGTTCGCCGATCTGCAACGGTGGAATCACCACGGTGCCGTTCTCCTTGGGCAGCAGGGTGATGATCCAGCGGGTGGTGGCGTGGTTGTCGCCGCCCAGGGTGGTGAGCTGGTTGATCTGGCGTGTGCCGCTCACTTCAAACAGAGGGTCCAGCGGCGCCAGGTCCGGTTTGCCGAACAGCGTGACGTCGTTGGATTCCACCGTCAGTTCCACCGTCTCCCCGGAATTGATGCGGCTGCGGTCGACACTGGCCACCAGGCCGGCGGCCTGGGCCTGGCTGGCCCACAACGCGAGGGTGAGAAGAAAGGCGGTGCAGCGGTTCATCGAGTCTTGTCCTGATGTTGTTGCTGTTCGTACCAGAATTTGCGTCGCAGCAACTCGCCGGGGTTGTCCGGGATCTGCCGCAGCCATTGTTCCAGGGCCTGGCGCTGCTCGCCTTCAAGCGTGCCGTCGACCGGGCGCAGGGGCGGGGTGGTGGTTTGTTCATCACCCAACTCGCTGCCGGGTACCTCGTTGCTGCCGGCGTGGGGCGTGGCCCCGGTTTGCGTGTCGGTCGCGCCGGGCTGGCCCTGGCCTTGGGACGTCTGCTCGCCACCGGTGGCGGTCTGGCTGCTGGCGCCCGGTTGCGCAGTCTGGCCGGGTTGGGTGGTTTCGTCATCCTCGTTTTTTGCAGGCTTGGCCGGCTCGGTTTTTTCCGGTTCCTGTTGCATCAGGCTTTCCACCAGCGCCTTGTTCTTCAGCGCCGGCTGCAAGTCTGGCTGGGCTTCGAGGGCTTGTTCGTAGGCATCGATCGCCGCTTCCAGCTCGCCGCTTTTGGCCAGGGCATTGCCTCGATTGTAGTGGGAGTAGGCGTCGCTGCCTTCGGCAAACCGCTTGGCGGCTTCGGCATAGTTGCCCGCTTCATACAGTGCGACGCCTTGCCATTGCGGGTCTTCGAAATGTTCGGCTGCTTCGGCCGGGCGTTTTTTCTTCAGCAGCAGTTGGCCCTGTTGGTCGGGGCGCAGCCACAGGTCCTGGAAGTCGAAGGCATAGCTGGGCTGCGGCGCGCCCAACAGCAGCAACGGCAGGAAGAACAGCCAGCCCCGGCGCCCGGCGCAGGCAGCGAGCAGCAGCAGTGGCAAGAGCAACCAATAACCCTGGTCGGCCCAGGTGTCGAGGTGCAGCAGTTGGCCGTCATTGCGCAGACTTTGCGGGCCGTCCAGCATCCCGAGGTGGCGCAGGTCCTTGTCGTCCAGGCGTGCCTGGCGGTAGAGGCCGCCCATTTCGCTGGCGAAGGCCTTGAGGGTCGGGCTGTCGAGACGCGGTACGAGGATTGCGCCTTGGGCGTCCTTGAGGAATTCGCCGCTTTCCTGGGTCACCGGCGTGCCTTCACGGCTGCCAATGCCGAGGATCGACAAGCTCGGCGCCTGGTTGCCTTGCAGCTGCAGGCGGATGCCCTGGCGCTCCTGCTTGGACAGGGAAGATCCGATCAGCAGCAGTCGGCCCTGGCCGAGGCCGCCATGCTTGAGCAGGCTCAGGGCTTTTTCCACCGCCAGGTCTGCGCGGTGGCCGGGCTCGGGCATGATCGAGGGGCGCAGGGCTTCCAGCAGGTTATGGCTGGTGGCCAGGTCGTCCGAGAGTGGCACCAGCGTATGGGCGCTGCCGGCGTAGACCACGATTGCGGTCTGCGCATCGCTGCGGGCCTGAAGCAGGTCGAACAGCTTGCGCCGTGCCTGTTCGAGGCGGCTGGGCGGGCTGTCGGTGGCGAGCATTTCCGGGGTCAGTTCCAGCAGCACCACCAGCGGGTCGGCGGGCTTCTGGCTGGACTGTTCGACGCGTTCCCAGCTCGGGCCCAGCAACGCCAGCACGGCCAGCAGCCAGGCGATGCCGAGCACCACCCATGGCGACTTGCTTTCGCGGCCACTGCCGCCGCTGAGCAGCGCGGCATGGAACGCCGGCGGCAGAATCATCTGCCAGCGCCCGGCGCGTTTCTGGCGGTGCCACAACTGCCACAGCAACCAGCCGAGCAGCGGCAGCAGCAACAGCCACCAGGGACGGAACCAGTGCGGCCACAGGGCGATCATCGACGCCTCCGCAAACGCAGGCGTTTGAGGCGTTCACGCCATTCAGGATTGGGTTGCAGGAAACGGCCCTTGCTTGAGAGTTTGTTGAACAGGCGTTGCAGGGCGTTATCCGGCCAGCGTTCCTGGATCACCAGCAGCATGCTGAGGATCAGCGCCAACGCCAGCGGCGCGCTGTACAGCGCCTGGGCGGGGCGGGCCTGGGTGGGTTGCTGGGCCACGGGTTCGAGCTGGTCGAGGGTTTCCTTGATCTTCAGCAGTTCGTTGCCGTCGCGGGCGCGGAAGTAGCGGCCGCCGGTGGCCTCGGCGATGGCCTTGAGGGCCGGTTCGTCGAGGTCGAGGCTCGGGTTGACGCCGAGGATGCCCAGGGAGCCGGTTTGCTCGGGGTCTGCGCCGATGCCGATCGGGTAGATTTTCACGCCTTCTTCGGCGGCCAGGCGGGCGGCGGTCAGCGGGTCGATTTCGCCGGCATTGTTGGCGCCGTCGGTGACCAGGATCAGCACCCGGCTTTGCGCCGGACGCTGGCGCAGGCGCTTGAGGGCCAGGCCGATGGCGTCGCCAATCGCGGTGTTTTTACCGGCGATGCCAATCCGCGCCTCATCCAGCCAGGTGCGCACGGTGCGCCGGTCAAAGGTCAGCGGCGCTTGCAGATAGGCCTGGCTGCCGAACAGGATCAATCCCACGCGATCACCTTCGCGGCCCTCCAGGAAATCTCCCAGCAGGTGCTTGACCAGGCTCAGGCGGCTGACGTCCTCGTCCTGCCATTGCATGTCGGGAAAGTCCATCGAGCCGGAAACGTCCACCGCCACCAGCAAATCGCGGCCGCTGGCGGCAATCGGCAGCGGCTCGCCCAGCCACTCCGGGCGGGCGGCGGCGGCCAACAGCAGCAGCCACAGGAATACGAACGGTGCTTGCTGGCGCCAGCCCGGCAGGTTGACCCGCGCGCGGCGGCGGGCCAGGCCTTCGAGGTCGCTGAGGAAACTGACTTTCAGCGCCGGCTCGCCGCTGTCGGCCACCGGCAGGATGAGGCGCAGCAACCAGGGCAATGGCAACAGGGCAAAGATCCACGGCCAGGCGAACTCAAACATGTTTGCGAATCCAGGTGTCGACCGCTTGGGTCAGGCCAGCGATGGCCTTGTCGTCGAGTTTGCATTCGGGCTTGTAGGCGCCTTCCACCAGAACCATCCAGCGGGTCAGGCCGGCAGCGGGGCAACGGTTGTCGAGGAACGCCAGCCACTTGCGGCCGTTGAGGGTGTGGCTCTGGCTGTAGGGGTAGTCGTTGCGGCACAGGCGCTTGAGCAGGCCGTTGAGCTGTTGCAGCCAGGCACCGGCCGGTGCGCCGTCGTAGGGTTTGGGCATCAGCGCCAGTTCGGCGAGGGCGGCGATGCGCAGCGGGTCCAGGGGTTGTTCGGCACGGGCCAATGGGCGCTTGGCTGGCAGGAAACGGCGCAGCCACCACAGGCCCCAGCCCGCCAACGGGATGATCAGCAGCAACAGCCACCAACCCGGCGCCGGCGGCCAGAAGCCGATCACTGGCGGGGCGATCAGGGGTTGCAGTTGGTCGAGGCTGCTCATTGCTTTTTAACCGGGCGTTGCGGGTTCAGGTATTCGCGCAGTTGCTCGACCATTTCACCCTGGGTACTCAAGGGCATCAACAGCACCCGCAGCTTTTGCGCGAGCAGTTCCCAGCGTGCGCTGCGGGCTTCGGCCTGGGCCTTGTAGGCCTGGCGCAGATCAAAATTCAGGGTGTCCAGCTCCAGCTGTGCGCCGCGCTCGGCGAAGCGCAGCAGGCCGGCGGCGGGCAGGGCGTGGTCCAGCGGGTCGGACACCGGCAACAGCAGCAGGTCGCAATGCCGTGACAGCAGGCTCAGCTGTTGCTCGGCGCCTTCGGTCAGGGCGCGCTCGTCACAGATCACAATCACCAGGCTGCCCGGGCGCAATACTTCCCGGGCTCGGCGCAAGGCCATGCCGAGGGCGTCGGCTTCGGGGCGGCGTTCGGTGTTGAGGCTCTGGTTGACCCGTACCAACCGGTTGAGCAATTGCAGCAGGCTTTGCTTGCTGCGCCGGGGTTTGATTTCGTAGTGCTCGCTGTCACCGAACACCAGCCCGCCGACCCGGTCGTTATGGCCCAGCGCCGCCCAGCCGATCAGGCTCGCCGCCTGAGCCGCCAGCACCGACTTGAACATCTGCCCCGAGCCGAAAAACAGCCGGCAGCTTTGCTCCACCATGATGAAGATCGGCCGTTCGCGCTCTTCATGAAACAGCTTGGTGTGGGGCTCCTGGGTGCGTGCAGTGACGCGCCAGTCGATGGTGCGCACATCGTCGCCGGCCTGATACACCCGCACCTGGTCGAAGTCGACCCCGCGCCCGCGCAGTTTCGAGTGGTGCAGGCCGATCAGCGGGCTGCGCTGGCTCGGCGTGGAAAATAGCTGCACTTCCCGCACGCGATGACGCATCTCGATCAATTCGCTCAGGGTGACACGGGTTCCATCGCCAGCGTTCATGGACGTCAAGCGACGGCAACGACGTCGAGAATGCGTTGCACCACGCGGTCCTGGTCGATGCCGGCCGCTTCGGCCTCGAACGACAGAATGATGCGGTGGCGCAGCACGTCGAACAGCACCGCCTGGATGTCTTCCGGGCTGACGAAATCGCGGCCGGCCAGCCAGGCGTGGGCCCGGGCGCAGCGGTCCAGCGCAATCGAGCCACGAGGGCTGGCGCCATAGGCAATCCATTCGGCCATTTCCGGGTCGAACTTGGCCGGTGTGCGAGTGGCCATGACCAGTTGCACCAGGTATTCCTCCACCGCATCGGCCATGTACAGGCCGAGGATTTCCTTGCGCGCGGCGAAGATCGCCTGCTGGCTGACGCGCCGCTCGGGCTTGGTTTCACCGTTGAGGGCTTCGCCACGGGCCTGCTGCAGGATGCGGCGCTCGACGGCGGCATCGGGGAAGCCGATTTTCACGTGCATCAGGAAACGGTCGAGCTGGGCTTCGGGCAGCGGGTAGGTGCCTTCCTGCTCGATCGGGTTTTGCGTGGCCATCACCAGGAACAACGGCGACAACTCATAAGTGCTGCGCCCCACGCTGACCTGGCGCTCGGCCATGGCTTCGAGCAATGCCGACTGCACCTTGGCCGGGGCACGGTTGATTTCGTCCGCCAGCACCAGGTTGTGGAAGATCGGGCCTTGCTGGAACACGAAACTGCCGGTTTCCGGGCGATAGATCTCGGTGCCGGTGATGTCGGCGGGCAGCAGGTCGGGGGTGAACTGGATGCGATGGAACTGGGCCTCGATCCCTTCTGCAAGCTCCTTGATGGCCTTGGTCTTGGCCAGCCCGGGAGCGCCTTCAACCAGCATATGGCCATCGGCGAGCAGGGCAATGAGCAAGCGCTCGATGAGTTTTTCCTGGCCGAGAATCTGCGTTGAAAGAAAGGTTCGCAGCGCAAGCAGCGCTTCACGATGTTCCATCGATGACGGTTCCTGGAGAGGTGAGACTGGGCATTGCGAAAAATGCCAGGCCTGGGGGCGTTACTTTAATGCATCGGAGGGGGTGGAGACTAACGGCGCGGGGGGTATTTTTCGGGAAATGTGGGAAATGTCTGAGGTTTTTTCCGATAGGCGCCTGCCTTTGTGGCGAGGGAGCTTGCTCCCGCTGGGTTGCGCAGCAGCCCCAACAAGGCTGCCGAGTTTTTCCAGGCAGAACGCAGTTGGCTGGATTGGGGCCGCTTCGCAGCCCAGCGGGAGCAAGCTCCCTCGCCACATTGTGCGGATTTGGCAACTAGGCCCGGATATAGGTCCCGGTGCCCTTGAGAATGTTCTGCAGGGTTTCTTCCACTTCGGCCAGATCCGACTCGGCGGTGCCGTGGGTGATTGCCAATTGATCGTGGCCGCCCAATGCATCGGCATCCGCCGCGCCAATCTCCACCAACAGTGTCGTGGCACTCAGGGTGATCTTCAGCCCGTCCAGGGTCGACGGCTCGTAATCCCAGGTGACTTCCACCTCGTCCTCGTCCGGATAACGGGTCACCATGAACATCTCGCCCTTGTCGCCGTGGCAGCAGAGCATGGCCATGTTGTCTTCTTCGTCATCGCACGGGTTGACGATCAGGTGGGCGGTGGTGAGTTGCAATGGCATGGTTAATCCTGTCTGGGGGAGGGCGAAGCAGGGCAATTGTGCCATTGCGGCGAATTTTGTGCTGCATCGTGTGTCAGACCTTGTGGCATGACCTGGCGGGCAATATCAGTCATTTCCGGTACTCGGCGCCCCGGGATTTCTCCGAAAACACCCGGTTGCCCAAGTCGCAACCCGCCGGCAGCGTGCCGATGACCGAATATGTCGCAGCGTCGCAAGCAGCTTGCTTCCTACACTCGTTAAGCTGCGCAACGGATGTGCCTCGCCAGGAGTCTGACCTGCCCGTCGTACCGTCACCTGGCAAGGTGCGCATCTTATGGAAGTTGAATGTGACCTCATTGTCTTGTCCAGCTTCACCCACCTGTCACTCTGAATTCGTTACTGTAGACCGCGAACAGAGCTGACGGTCTCCCCGCAAGGGGATAACACGCGACGCTTCCATCAATAACAAGCCCAAGCGGAGTACCACAGATGGCGTTCTTCACCGCAGCCAGCAAAGCCGACTTCCAGCACCAACTGCAAGCGGCACTGGCGCAGCACATCAGTGAACAGGCACTGCCACAAGTGGCGCTGTTCGCTGAACAATTCTTCGGCATCATTTCCCTGGATGAACTGACCCAGCGTCGCTTGTCCGACCTGGCCGGTTGCACCCTGTCTGCCTGGCGCCTGCTTGAGCGCTTTGATCACAACCAACCGCAAGTGCGGGTCTACAACCCCGATTACGAACGTCATGGCTGGCAATCGACCCACACTGCGGTCGAAGTGCTGCACCACGACCTGCCATTCCTGGTGGACTCGGTGCGTACCGAGCTGAACCGCCGTGGCTACAGCATCCACACCCTGCAAACCACCGTACTCAGCGTGCGTCGTGGCAAGAAGGGCGAGCTGCTGGAAATCCTGCCCAAAGGCACCCAGGGCGAAGACGTTCAGCAAGAATCGCTGATGTACCTGGAAATCGACCGCTGCGCCAACGCCGCCGAGCTGAATGTCCTGAGCAAGGAACTTGAGCAGGTGCTGGGCGAAGTGCGCGTCGCTGTCGCCGATTTCGAACCGATGAAAGCCAAGGTCCAGGAACTGCTGGCCGGTATCGACGCCAGCCCGTACGTGATCGACGGCGAAGAAAAAGCCGAGATCAAGAGCTTCCTGGAATGGCTGGTGGGCAACCACTTCACCTTCCTCGGCTATGAAGAGTTTGTGGTACGTGACGAGGCGGACGGCGGTCATATCGAATATGACGCCAACTCGTTCCTCGGTCTGACC
The DNA here is from genome assembly GCF_013386835.1 of Pseudomonas sp. IPO3774. Lineage (NCBI taxonomy): Bacteria > Pseudomonadati > Pseudomonadota > Gammaproteobacteria > Pseudomonadales > Pseudomonadaceae > Pseudomonas > Pseudomonas sp. IPO3774. Next base: position 8,039 of record NZ_JACAQY010000051.1, on the reverse strand, counting down.
AAACTGCTGCGCCCAGGCCTGACGGCCGACGAGCTGCGCATCGAAGACTACGCGGTGAACTACCTGCGTGAGCCGGCCGTGCTGTCGTTCGCCAAGGCTGCACACCCAAGCCGCGTGCACCGCCCGGCCTACCCGGACTACGTGTCGATCCGCCAGATCGACGCCGACGGCAAGGTCATCAAGGAATGCCGCTTCATGGGCCTCTACACCTCCTCGGTGTACGGCGAAAGCGTGCGGGTGATTCCTTACATCCGTCGCAAGGTGACGGAAATCGAGCGTCGCTCGGGCTTCCAGGCCAAGGCGCACTTGGGCAAGGAACTGGCCCAGGTGGTCGAGGTTCTGCCCCGTGATGATCTGTTCCAGACCCCGGTGGACGAGCTGTTCAGCACCGTGATGTCGATCGTGCAGATCCAGGAACGCAACAAGATCCGCGTGTTCCTGCGCAAGGACCCGTACGGCCGTTTCTGCTACTGCCTGGCCTACGTGCCGCGCGACATCTATTCCACCGAAGTGCGCCAGAAGATCCAGCAAGTGCTGATGGATCGCCTGAAAGCCTCGGACTGCGAGTTCTGGACGTTCTTCTCCGAGTCCGTACTGGCTCGCGTGCAGTTGATCCTGCGGGTAGACCCGAAGAACCGCCTGGACATCGACCCGCTGCAACTGGAAAAAGAAGTGGTGCAGGCCTGCCGCAGCTGGCAGGACGACTACTCCAGCCTGGTGGTGGAAAGCTTCGGCGAAGCCCACGGCACCAACGTGCTGGCTGATTTCCCGAAAGGTTTCCCGGCCGGCTACCGTGAGCGTTTCGCCGCGCATTCGGCCGTGGTCGACATGCAGCACTTGCTCAGCCTGACCGAAGCCAACCCGCTGGTGATGAGCTTCTATCAGCCGCTGGGCCAGGTTTCCGGCCAGCGCGAGCTGCATTGCAAGCTGTATCATGCCGATACGCCGCTGGCGCTGTCCGATGTGCTGCCGATCCTGGAAAACCTCGGCCTGCGTGTCCTGGGTGAATTCCCGTACCGCCTGCGTCATGCCAATGGCCGCGAGTTCTGGATTCACGATTTCGCGTTCATCGCCGCCGAAGGTGTGAACCTCGATATCCAGCAATTGAACGACACCCTGCAGGACGCATTCGTGCATATCGTGCACGGCGATGCCGAAAACGATGCGTTCAACCGCCTGGTGCTGACGGCCGGCCTGCCATGGCGCGACGTGGCGCTGCTGCGTGCCTACGCCCGTTACCTGAAGCAGATTCGCCTGGGCTTCGACCTGGGTTACATCGCCAGTACCCTGAACAACCACACCGACATCGCCCGCGAGTTGACCCGGTTGTTCAAGACCCGTTTCTACCTGGCGCGCAAGCTCACCGCCGAAGACCTCGAAGACAAGCAGCAACGCCTGGAACAAGCGATCCTCACGGCCCTGGACGACGTTCAGGTGCTCAACGAAGACCGCATCCTGCGTCGCTACCTGGACCTGATCAAGGCCACCCTGCGGACCAACTTCTACCAGGCTGACGCCAACGGCCAGAACAAGTCGTACTTCAGCTTCAAGTTCAACCCGCACGCGATTCCTGAGCTGCCCAAGCCGGTGCCGAAGTTTGAAATCTTCGTCTACTCGCCTCGGGTTGAAGGCGTGCACCTGCGCTTTGGCAACGTCGCTCGCGGCGGCCTGCGTTGGTCCGACCGTGAAGAAGACTTCCGCACTGAAGTGCTGGGCCTGGTAAAAGCCCAGCAAGTGAAGAACTCGGTAATCGTGCCGGTGGGCGCCAAGGGCGGTTTCCTGCCGCGTCGTCTGCCGTTGGGCGGCAGCCGGGACGAGATCGCGGCCGAGGGCATCGCCTGCTACCGCATCTTCATTTCCGGCCTGCTAGACATTACCGACAACCTGAAAGACGGCGCCCTGGTGCCACCGTTGAACGTGGTGCGCCACGACAACGATGACCCGTACCTGGTAGTAGCAGCGGACAAGGGCACTGCGACCTTCTCCGACATCGCCAACGGCATCGCCATCGACTACGGCTTCTGGCTGGGTGATGCGTTCGCTTCCGGTGGTTCTGCCGGTTACGACCACAAGAAAATGGGCATCACCGCCAAGGGCGCGTGGGTGGGTGTGCAGCGTCACTTCCGTGAGCGCGGCATCAACGTCCAGCAAGACAGCATCACCGTGGTGGGCGTGGGCGACATGGCCGGCGACGTGTTCGGCAACGGCCTGTTGATGTCCGACAAGCTGCAACTGGTTGCGGCCTTCAACCACCTGCACATCTTCATCGATCCAAACCCGAACCCGGCCAACAGTTTCGCTGAACGTCAGCGCCTGTTCGACCTGCCGCGCTCGGCCTGGACCGACTACGACACCAGCATCATGTCGGAAGGTGGCGGTATCTTCTCGCGCAGCGCGAAGAGCATTGCCATCTCGCCGCAGATGAAAGAACGCTTCGACATCCAGGCCGACAAGCTGACCCCGACCGAACTGCTGAACGCCTTGCTCAAGGCGCCGGTGGACCTGTTGTGGAACGGCGGTATCGGTACTTACGTCAAGGCCAGCACCGAAAGCCATGCCGATGTGGGCGACAAGGCCAACGACGCCCTGCGCGTCAATGGCAACGAGCTGCGCTGCAAGGTGGTGGGCGAGGGCGGTAACCTCGGCATGACCCAGCTGGGTCGTGTGGAATTCGGCCTCAATGGCGGCGGTTCCAACACTGACTTCATCGACAACGCCGGTGGTGTGGACTGCTCCGACCACGAAGTGAACATCAAGATCCTGCTCAACGAAGTGGTGCAGGCCGGTGACATGACCGACAAGCAGCGCAACCAGTTGCTGGCGAGCATGACCGACGAAGTCGGCAGCCTGGTGTTGGGCAACAACTACAAGCAAACCCAGGCCCTGTCCCTGGCTGCCCGCAAAGCCTTCGAGCGCGTGGCCGAGTACAAGCGCCTGATGAGCGATCTGGAAGGCCGTGGCAAGCTGGACCGCGCCATCGAGTACCTGCCGACCGAGGAGCAGCTCAACGAGCGCGCCGCTGCGGGCAAGGGCCTGACCCGTCCGGAGCTGTCGGTACTGATCTCCTACAGCAAGATCGACCTCAAGGAAGCGTTGCTCAAATCCCTGGTGCCGGATGACGACTACCTGACCCGTGACATGGAGACCGCTTTCCCGCCGAGCCTGGTGGCGAAGTTCTCCGAAGCCATGCGTCGCCACCGTCTGAAGCGCGAGATCGTCAGCACCCAGATCGCCAACGACCTGGTCAACCACATGGGCATCACCTTCGTTCAGCGCCTCAAAGAGTCCACCGGCATGAGCCCGGCGAACGTGGCGGGCGCCTACGTGATCGTGCGTGACATCTTCCACCTCCCGCACTGGTTCCGTCAGATCGAAGCCCTGGACCACCAGGTCTCGGCCGACGTGCAACTGGAGCTGATGGACGAGCTGATGCGCCTGGGCCGCCGTGCCACGCGCTGGTTCCTGCGCAGCCGTCGCAACGAACAGGATGCGGGGCGTGATGTTGCGCACTTCGGTCCACACCTTGCCGCGCTGGGCCTCAAGCTCGACGAACTGCTGGAAGGCCCGACCCGCGAAGGTTGGCAGAACCGTTACCAGGCTTACGTCGAAGCCGGTGTGCCGGAGTTGTTGGCGCGCATGGTTGCAGGCACTACCCACCTGTACACCCTGCTGCCAATCATCGAAGCCGCCGACGTGACAGGCCAAAGTGCGGCAGACGTCGCGAAGGCTTACTTCGCCGTCGGCAGCGCCCTGGACTTGCCGTGGTACCTGCAGCAGATCAGCAGCCTGCCCGTGGGCAACAACTGGCAGGCCCAGGCCCGCGAAGCCTTCCGCGATGACGTGGATTGGCAGCAACGGGCGATCACCATTTCCGTACTGCAAATGGCCGATGCGCCAGAAGACATGGAAGCCCGCGTGGCCCTGTGGCTTGAGCAGCACCAGGACATGGCTGATCGCTGGCGCACCATGATGGTGGAGATTCGTGCTGCAGTCGGCACGGACTACGCCATGTACGCGGTAGCCAACCGTGAGTTGCTGGACCTGGCGATGAGCGGTCAATCGGTGCTGTAACTGGCTTGATTGAGCGGTAAAACCAAAAGCCCGGTATCGAAAGATATCGGGCTTTTTTGCATTTGATTATCGGCGTGTTATCTCAACTTGTGGCGAGGGGGCTTGCTCCCGTTGGGCTGCGCCGCAGTCCCGTTTTTGGGGCCGCTGCGCGTCCCAGCGGGAGTAAGCTCCCTCGCCACAGGTTAAAACAGTGTGATCAATTGCTGCGTAGTAGCTTGGCTTCCAGATGATCCAGATGCCGGGTCATCAAGTTGACGGCTTTGCCGGCATCGCCATGCTCCACCGCATCCACAATCGCCCTATGTTCCTGCCATGCGCAATACGTGCAAGCCTTGGCCTCAAACTGCGCAATCGCCAATGAGGTCAGCGGCACCAGGCTGTTGAGAAACTGTGCCAGCGGCGCGTTGCCCGCAATTGCCGCCAATTGCAGGTGAAATTCCCCGGAAAGGCGAATCGCCGGGCCACGTTCGTCACGCTCGATGCAGTCGCGCTCCCGTGCGATCAACTCCCGCAGTTGGCGGATCTGCGCCGGTTTCGCCTGGGCACACGCCAACTGCACCACGGTGATTTCCGTCAGGCGCCGCGCCTCGAGAATCTGCTGGGTCTGTTGTGCATCCGGTGCCGCCACCTGGGCGCGGTGGTTGGGCCGCAGGATGATCACTTGCTGGTGCGACAGCCGCGCCAGCACCCGGCGAATCACGCTGCGGCTGACGCCAAAACTTTGCCCGAGGCTCTCCTCGGTAAAACGGCTGGCGGGGGCGATGCGTTGCTCGAGAATGGCGTCGAACAGTGCCGGGTAGATGTCGTCCACCGAGAGTTTCGGCTTGCCCACCAGGCGCAACGGCGTAAAGGGGAAAGGGGTGTGCAGGGCGTGAGCGGTCATGCGCGGTCTCCTGGAAGTCAGCTACCCAGATGGTCGTCCGGGATGTTCAAGCGAATGCCCATGCGCAAGCCTTCCTGCAGGATATGCCGGCGCATTTCGGCGCTGGCCAGGGCGCTGTTCTTGTTGCGGATCGCCCGCACCACGGCGTCGTTTTCCTGCAAGCGTTCCGCCAGGTGTTCGGGGGAGTTGCGCAGTACCTGGGCGCTTTGCTTGAGGGCGTTGCTGGTTTGTTGCACCACGTTCTGGAAGATCGGGTTGGAGGTCAGGGCGAACAGTTCTTCGTGGAACGCGATGTAGGCGTTCATCCCGGCTTCGCTGTCGCCGGCGTCGAGGGCTTCGCGCATGTCCATCAGGGTCAGGCGCAGTTGCCCGACTTCCTTGCTGCTGATGGATTGCGCCACTAAACCTACGATAAAGGGCTCGAGGGTGTAGCGCAGTTGCAGGATGTCTTCGAGGCTGGCGTCGGCCACGCCGCTGTCCTGGGCCTGGGATTCGCTGAGGGTGGTTTCCAGCACCACCACGCCCTTGCCGGGCATGGAGCGTACCAGGCCGAGGGTTTCCAGCACGATCACCGCTTCGCGCAGGCTCGGGCGGCTGATGCCCATTTGCTCGGCCAGTTCACGCTGGCCGGGCAGCATCTCGCCGCGCCGCCACTGACCCCTCGCCAGGGCGGCGCGCAGTTTTTCTACCACTGAATTGACGACGGTTGACGAGGTGATCACGTGTGGCTCCCTTTAAATTGAACTGTCTGCTTGGTGTGGCGAGGGAGCTTGCTCCCGCTGGACTGCGCAGCAGGCCCATTTTTTGGGGCCGCTTCGCGCCCCAGCGGGAGCAAGCTCCCTCGCCACAGGGGGTGAGTCTGTCTCATCAGAACTCTTGGTGGGCGGGCAGCACCGGTTTCTTGGCCTGGAAGGCATACCCTTGTTGACCGTCCAGCACCTTGTTGGCGCGCTGGATATCGATGTCTTTTTCCCAGCGGGCGATGGCCACGGTGGCGACGCAGTTGCCGATCAGGTTGGTCAGCGCCCGGCCAATGCCCATGAACCAGTCCACCGCCAGCACCAGCACCAGGCCCACCACCGGAATCGCCGGGATTGCGGTGAGTGTCGCCGCCAGAATCACCAGTGCCGAACCCGGAATCCCGTGGGCGCCCTTGGAGGTGATCAGCGACACCAGCAGGATGGTCAGCAGGTCGGTCATCGACAGCGGTGTGCCGGTGGCATTGGCGATAAACACGATGGCCAGGGTCAGGTAGATGGAGAAACCGTCGAGGTTGAACGAGTACCCGGTCGGAATCACCAGGCCCACGGTGGAGCTGCCAATGCCAAGGTGTTCCAGTTTACGCATGATCTGTGGCAACACGGCATCGGAGGACGCGGTGCCCATCACGATCAACAGTTCTTCCCGCAGGTACTTGAGCAGCGGCATCATCCGCAGGCCCGACAGGCGCATCACCAGCCCCAGAATCACCGCGACGAACAGGAAGCACGTAAGGTAGAACAGGCCCACCAGGCTGCCCAGGTGTTGCAGGGAATCCAGGCCGTAGGTGCTGGTGGTGAAGGCGATGGCGCCGAACACGCCGATGGGCGCCAGGCGCACGATCATGCCCATGATGCGGAAGATCACGTGGCTCAGCTCGTTGATCAACCGAGAGATGCCGGAAGCGGCTTCGCCCACCAGGTTCAGTGCGCTGCCGAACAACACCGAGAACAACAGCACTTGCAGCACGTTGTTGTCCGCGAAAGCGCCGATCACCGAGTTGGGGATCAGGTCCATCAGGAACTGGCTGGTGCCCTTGATGTGTTGGCCGCGGTCTGCCAGTTCATTCAGGCCGGCAGACGACAGTTGCTCCAGGTGGATATTGGCGCCGGTGCCGATCCCGGTGCTGAAGGCCATGATCAGGCCGATCACCAGGGCCACGGTGGTCAGTGCTTCAAAGTAGATCACCGACTTGAGGCCGATGCGCCCGACTTTCTTCAAGTCGCCGGCACCGGAAATACCGCTGACCACCACGCAGAATACGATCAGGCCAATCAGCATTTTGATCAGCTTGATGAAGCCGTCACCCAGGGGTTTGAGTTGCGAGGAGAATTCAGGGAGGGCGAGGCCGCAGATTATGCCGATCACCAGGCCAATCACGACTTGCAGGAAAATCGAACGCGAGCACCATCTGAGCATGGGAAGGATCTCTATTCGGTGCCCTGGTGGGTCCAGGGCTTAATTGTTGTGGTCTGACCGGTATGTCCAGTGCGGGGCCAGTCTACGCTCGGTTTTTTTCAAGTCGCAAGTAAATATTACGCGGATGGCAGGTCCCGGTCTGACCAGTTGGTTCGCAAGGTTCGTGCTTGAGCGGTTGGCGGCCCAGAATTTTTTTCGCTTATCATCCCGGGCTTGGTTCACAGGGTGAGTTATGGATATTCCAGGATTGATCACGGACGCGGCGGGCGTCACCAGCTGTACGTGGCGCACGGCGGCGCCGGAGTACCCGGATTACCACGACCACGAATGGGGCGTGCCGGTGGCCGATGACATTGCGCTGTACGAGAAGATTTGCCTGGAAGGTTTTCAGGCGGGCATGGCGTGGATCACCATCCTGCGCAAGCGCGAGGCGTTTCGGCGGGCGTTCGAGGGCTTTGATTTTCGCCGGGTGGCGCAGTACACCGAGCAGGACATCGAGCGATTGATGGCCGACCCGGGTATCGTGCGCAATCGCGCCAAGATCGTGTCCACCATCAACAACGCCCGGCGCGCCTGTGAGCTGGTGGATGAGACCGGCTCGCTGGCGGCGTGGCTGTGGTCGTTTGAACCGGCCGCCGATGAGCGCCCGGCGGTGGTGGACATGGCGTACTGGACGGCCAACCCCACGTCAGCCGCGTCAACACGTTTGTCCAAGGCCCTGAAGAAACGTGGCTGGAGCTATGTGGGCCCGACCACCATGTATGCGTTCATGCAGGCGATGGGCATGGTCAACGACCACCTTGAAGGCTGTATCTGCCGGCCTCGAATCGAACATCTGCGCCACCACTTCAAACGACCCTGAGCCACTGACTGTGCGCGGTTAAAACTGTGGGAGATTCTATGGTTG
>NZ_JACAQY010000050.1:0-64849 GCF_013386835.1 Pseudomonas sp. IPO3774 | reverse complement strand
TACTTCAGACCATCCCTAACTGTGTCAGCAATTTAAGCATCCGCCCAACACATCCGGCGTGACTAAAGGGCGCCCAGCTGTGAGGGACATCGTCGCTTCAAGCGATGGTGTCAGGAAGGCGTGTTGCCAGGACGGTTACTCAACAATCACTCTCAGTAGGGGCAGGTAAAACTATTCAGAGCAGAATGCCACCCGCGCCAGCATTGGCTGATTCAGATGGCAAATGACAGCTTGGGCAAAACAGAACCGGCACGATGGTGATGATCTGTAGTCTTTCCAGCAATCCCGCTTTACCGAGATGTGGACTCCAGAACCTATCAGCTTTCATTTCGTTAGAACTGGAGCTGTATGACCAAGCGTGCACTGAATATCAATCAGAATTGGTATGCCATGCGAGCAAGGGCAGCTGAAAGCGCACTGACCCACCAACAGTCCCGAAGACTGTAGCAAATTCCTTCATTGACCAACCCATCGACTACCGCCTCACGCCAGCCTCCAGCTACGCTGCAGAACATCCAGCAGCGCACCTTGCCGCGCAGCAACTACCGTGGGAGTCCAGCCATCGGTATGTAGCACCTGGCTAGTTAGAGCATATGAGCAAACCCCACTGGTACCCACGAAATACGCCGACTTCTTCCTGTCGAAGTCATAGTTCAGTGCCTTGGAATTGCGTGCTCGGTTGAGCGGCACCAGGTTGGCCAAGCGATGTAGCCAGCGTGCACGCTCATCGACATCCGGCCAGTTTTGGGCCCACTCGCTGGCTGCATCCACCGTCTGCGGTAGGACATGCTCAATAGTCAGCACATTAGGCATGTAGTTGGCCGCTTGATCGGAAACGTAGGAGTCCAGACGTAGAATCAGGTAATTACGCCGACGTGCGGTCATTTCATAGACGTTGCCGTTCAATACCCTGAGCATCTCGTCACATTCGGCTGGCGTCAGTTCGATACGGTCGACCAGAACGCTATCTTGGAGATCTTCCAGGACGAGCGCATAGCGCTCAATTCGCTGGTTTACGTTCTTGGCGGTGACATGCAGATATGCCGCCAAGCGCTCCAGGCTAGTGAGGAAGCCCAGAACGACGTCCGCAGCGCCACCATAACGGGCAAGAAACGCAATCGCGACCGGCAACCAGTCAGAGTTGTCGATCCTATTCAACCAAGTGAACAAGTCGTTGATTTTCCCAGCATCTGTGGAGGATACGTACTGCGCATTTTTTGCCACCAAGTAAGCCTCAGCATAAGGGGCGACCACCTGCTCAACCAGTGCCTCGGATGACGTCACTTCACTCAACACATGGTCACGAAACTCTTCCAGCAACATCCGCCTCGCCTTGAAGCGGGCGTAGATCATACGGATATGACTGAACAGCTCACTGAAGCCATCGCGCCCAGTAGCAACTTCAAGATCCTCCCAGCGATCATTGAAGGCCTCGCGCTTGTCCTCAGGCAGCTTGCCGATCACTTCCGCCTTGATGATGTCTGTGGGTAGAAGATCGAGACCGCGATTGTTTAAGACGGAAAAAACCCGAAACGCTGACTGCTGACTTGGCGTGGTCACCACAACTAAGAAACAACGCATCAGCAAGAAAGAACCGAAGTCGACGATGCTCGTCTCGTTACTGGCGAACTTTGCTGCGAGGCGCTCCAGCAGCAACCGCGCATTACCCTGGATATTTCGTTGCGACTCATTCTCCAATTGCGCCGGATCAATCTGCGTAAGACGCTCGAACTTTAGCCCTTGCACAAATTGCGTAAAGAAGACCCGGTCTCGTTCGCGCAGCGCCAGGCGCGGCTTGGAATTCAGCTTCAGGGCCACGTTTCCAGGCTCGCGAATGAAGCTATAAAAAGCCGAGTGATTCTCTCCCGTCAGCAACGACGTAATCGTTGCCAACAGGATTGTCAAAGTGGTCAAACGCTGCTGGCCGTCGATCACCTCAGCCAGAGGTTTGCCCTCGTCCTTGATCAATACGATGGAGCCCAGGAAATAACTGTCCTCCGCCTCCTTCTCGAAGAAGTCGTATAGATCGTCGAACAGCTCGCCCGCTTGGTCTCGTGTCCAAGCATAAGGTCGCTGATACGGGGGAATCACATAGTCGAACTCGGAACTAAAGATCTTCGCAAGCTGGTATTCGGCGCCGCTGATTTTCTTGCTCATCTTGAATAACTCGCTCATCACCTCCCGCAGCCTGCAGGAGCCAGAATAAAAATCAAAATCACTCACCGAATATTCACGACTTTACGTAGCTTTAAGTCGGGAGTATCCAGTCGTTCGCCTCGGTGACCCAAACTCAGGCGCGTCCGAAGCCGAGGATGCGCTCCTTGCCGTGGTCTTTTGTATGCCCCTTTCTTTCACGATGTCGGGAGCACAGCCCGTTCCAGAGGCGACAGAGGTAATGATCGCGCTTCCAATCAGGTCTTAAAAATTCTGACATCAAAGCCCGCGCACCACGATTCATCCACCCCTCGCTCAGCCAAGCTAATTCTGTCCGCCAGAATGAGATGCGTATTTACCCGTCATAGCGGGACATCAGCAGCTCCTTACAAATCAGGTCCAGGTTTGCGCGAAACGCTTGCGGAGACTATCAAGAGACACGGGCAATCGCCCGCTGCAGGTCAAGCCCAGATAAGTTGCTGCACGCGTGAAGCCGACATAAAGAAACCTCTTGAACAACTCCGGCATACGCTGCGCCAGAGTATCCACATCGACGAAGAACACAGCCTCAAACTCCAACCCCTTGATATGCTCAACAGCAAACACCCGCACATTGTTCTCCCCGCCCAAGGCCTGCCCACCCAGACAGGCATCGACCTTAATGCCGTAATCCTCCAGGTCCTGATTCAGTAACTTGGCCAGTATTGTCACCTGCTCATCGTCATGCACGAGCACCGCGATTGTTGGCAATGTCTTGAGCTGTCGTTCGATTGCAACAACTGCCTTCGCCAACCAGGTACTTACAACCCCAAGATCACCAGCCTGCTCGAGTAGGATCGGCGCAACATCTTCGTGCGCCATGGCATTGGGCAGCTCAGCGGTGGATTCCTGATCACTGCCGCTTAGATGCAACAACTCACCGGCCAGATCATTAAGCAAACGACTTTGGCGATACACGGTGTTGATACGCCGAATCTCCAAACCGTTGGCCGCCCACTGCAACTGTTCTTTGTTACGAATACCGATGCCGGTGATGCGCTGATTGAAATCACCGCAGGCAAAGAAGGAATGGGTGTTGAGCGAAGTAAGGCTGTACATGGCTGCCAGCTGCAAGGAGGAAAAGTCGGTGGCCTCATCCACCAATACTTGATTGCAGAAATTGGAAGCAATATTGGCCAAATATTCCGGCAGATTGCCCTGGCGGCTGAGGGTGAGTGAGCGGTTTCCAAGAAGCTCGCGGGCATTGCGCAGACTGAGCAGCACCAGCGCATCCAGTTCGAAGCTCGAGAGGTGCCTTACATTGATACCGTCGACGCGGTACAGCGTCTGGTCGGCCTGGTACAACTTGCGGAAGGCTTTGTAGCTTGCAGCTACATCCGTTACATAACGCCGGTGGGCGTTCAGGAAGCGCCGCAAGGCATTCTGCAGAGCCGCACGCTGGCCTATTTCCAGTAAGGTTTCCTCATCAGGCAAGCGCTCCCCCAGCCAAGCAACGATGGTGTGCGCTCGCCCGTTAGCGGATAGACGCTTCTTCTGAAAACGTGAACGCGCCAAGGCCACAATTGCTTTCTGATACTCCTTGAGCGCCTCCGGATTGGAGACTTTACCCGTGGATAGAGGGGACGGCTGCAGCTCCTCCTCTTCGGCATCAAAGACTTCGTCCTCATCCTGCTCATCGGCAGCGCCAAGCCCTGTCAAAAAATCGACCAACAGGACGAAAAACGTCTTGTCCTTGTTGTATTCAGCTTTGACCAACGCTTTTGCACTACGATCGGTTTGCTGCTTTAAACCATCGAGGGTGTCTTTAATGGCGAGTTCTATGGGGGCAAGCTCGGTATAAAGTGGTACCAGCGCCTCAGGCCTGGCTTGCGCCATGATTGCAACAAGTTTCTGTATCACCACACCGCCAGTGGTATCACCCAGCTTGCTCAGTTGCTCAGCACCGGCCTGTAGTTGACTGAACAGTCGCTGACGATGGAAAGCTGACACTTGCTCGTACCAGGTCTGCGGTGAGGTCAGCACACCATCGCTGAGCACCTCAAGATCTTGCTTGAGCACAAAAGCACCACGCCCATCCCCAGTTTGCAGCAGATTCAGCACATTACGCGCCAGCGCGCGACGACGGTTTTCCCAGGTCAGAATGCGCTCATCCGATGCAGGTACATCCTCTCGACTGAACGCTTCCTTAAGGTAGTGTTTCAGCAGTTCTGTAGGAGTGAACATCACCCAGCTATGGACGTGAGTCTTGCCGGCAGCATCCTCCACTGCCAGACGTTTCTCTCGTTCATCAAGAAACTCAATTTCGAGCTTTTGGCTCAGCCGCTTGATCAGCGTAGTGGTCTTACCAGTGCCTGGTGGCCCCATGATCATCAATTGGCTGTCGAGAGGTAGACGGAAAATCTCGTCCTGAAACTTGTCGAGGATCGGCTGATCGCGCAGCGCCATTGATTGACGGATACGATGCATCAGCCCTTGATAGATATGCTGCTCTGCAGCTCCAGCCTCCAGCATTGCATCAAAGTCATCCGCCGCCTCCGCGTCCAATGCACGCAACAAGGCCCGAAGCGAATCGATGGTGCAGGCACTCAACTCCTCATGATCGAAGCGAGTATCCAGCGCATCCCAACCCAACTCATCCAGCTTAGGCTTGAAATACGCGGACTCTATTACTGTGTACTCATGGCCGTTGACCTCCAGCGCATCGCCCACCGGCAAAGAAGCCAGCCGGCCCTTAGCGGAGTGGTAACTGGCTAGCTGCGCATCGTTTTGAAGAGATACCTGGAACTTACGCGTCACGTAAAGCAGCTGTTGATCGCCCTGCTCATCTTCCAGTAGTAATCTCGCGATAGCCGGCTCTCTTATCAGCGAGGCATAACCGTCCTGATTCTCGCGGTTGATAGTTGCAAGGGCTCGTGACGCGCCTGTATCAGTGAATGTGTTGGCGTTGGCAAAGGCGCCAGCATCGATACCATGCACCGCTCTCTGTTTTTGCTGAGCCAGTTCGACAATATGCGTGAAGGTGGCCAACGTTTCTTGGGCGAGCTCTACCAGATGTTGATCCCGTTTCATTAGTGCAGCACTCCCTGTTCTGTTTGTCCAAAGCTTCCAACACTACATTTTGGGTAGGGTAAATAACTGGTTTGTGTTGGCCATAACTCTGAAAATAATTATCCAGCCCCTCCAGCTGCGAATTCATCAAGGAGCTCATCAGATAGCTTCTCCGCCATCTTCGCGATGCTTATCGCGTCGGCCATAATTCCCTGGGCTCTTAATATTGAACAAAGTGGCGCTGCGCCATGATGGCACGGCCAGTGGCACAGTAGACACGATGGTTGAACTGGCTACAAGGCGATCACCCCTCCGACATTGCTGGCTATCGCAAACTGGCACAAATGTGCAGTTACCTCGTGCGCGAGGACGAGTCCGTGAGCTATTTGTGCATAGCCCGACGCTGAGTCGGACCCGCGATCATCTCGTCCTGTTCTGTGGCCCCATCCATTTCCTGACAGCTGATCAGCATGCGGACTCTATCGACCAGCGCATTCATCGCTTGGGCAGTGCTTAAGTAGCCAGCCTCCGTGTTGTTCATGCAGATCAGCCCCAATGGGCTGTCAATCCTGTAAGCCATCCAGAACACGTCTTGATGTTCATCGTCACAGCATTGCGCGTACGCCTAGTTAATCTGTGGCACGCAGTCGAATAGACTGGAGAGCGGTGTCGACTTGATTTGCTCATCGCCCACTACATCTAAGCTGACACAGTAGGCCGGACCGTCCGTGCGGGCGGCAGCTTGCACCAGTCGACCAATGACGATTGCAGAGTGTGATTTAGACAAAGGAAGTCGTGGTTTGATGTAGGGAAGGAGCATGTCAGTGCCTGCTGAATAATGGATTCTTTGAGTAAAGGGATGAGCCAAGCAGCACATGCCTGAGCGTGATGCCCCGTTGTATTGGCTCAGCCTCTGCTGCAACCAAACGCCCGGCATCGACTGCCGTAATCCTTTGTAGCTGCCTTGCAGAGATAGCTGACCCGATAGAAGTAATCCTCCATCTCCACATGGTCATCATGAGAAAGGTGGTACTGAGGATTGGCAGGGGCATGCACCAGTCCATCAGCGTCTTCGAAGGAAATTCTCAGTGCACTCGCCCATGCAGACTGAAGGCGGCTAGATTCTCCCTTCCTGAATGGAAGCGCCCCACGGTGTGGTACGCATCCTTGTTGAGCAGCAATACGAAGTGGTAATGCGGCCGTCCCTCCTGACCTATCTGCCTAACCCAAAACCATCGCACCTGTGTCTGATGTGCTGTGCCATTCAGGTGCCTCGAGCGCTCCCGTGCGGATTCAATCCTGGCGATCAAGGATCGACAAACCTAGATATGACAGCTTTCCCTGATGCAGGTGGCAGATAGTCATCTGGAAAACGTAGGTCGAAACGTAGCGCGAACACTCTGCGGTGATCACTCGGCGCCAACTGAGTGGTTTCATAAAACCGCTCTAGGTATTCAGTAATGAGGGGGCCGCGGAACCTCATCACGCTCAGACCTCTAAAGGTGTTTTCGTGATGCAAGTGGAGATTGCTGTTGTCGGAGTGGCGCTTGGATAGGTGGGCCATGGGGACGATCCGCTGAGTGAGTTCATAAACTCAGTGGACTGGTATTTATTTACGATTCGATCTGCATCCGAGATGCGGACCTTGGCTCAGCGTTTTGCGCTGATCTGATCACCGACTGCGCTGGCGCTACATGGGCGGGGAGTATCAGATTTTTCGTGTTCGGGCTGATTAAGGCCTGCCGTCAGGCAGGCCGTTGTTTTACCAGCTCGGTCTGGTAAATCGATCTCCGTACAGAATCGCAAATTGATTCATTGCTACCTTCCAGTCGTGTGCTGGGCGCCCCCAGTCAGCTGTGATATTGCGTAATCCCAGCCATATCAGCTTCGTGGCTGCGTCATCAGAGGGGAAATGCCCTCGGGTCTTGATGATCTTTCGTAACTGAGCGTTGATACTTTCGATGGCGTTGGTCGTGTAAACCACCTTCCGGATGCCTGCCGGGAAAACAAAAAACGGTATGACCCGATCCCAGGCCCGACGCCAGGCAGCTACCACGGTCGGGTACTGCTTGCCCCAAGGCCCTGCCTCAAAAGCGTTCAGCTCTTGTTCGGCTGCATCGGCATTGATCGCCTGATAGATCGGCTTCAGTGCCTTTGCCAGCGCTCGACGTTTGTCCCAAGCCGCGTAGTCCAGGCTGTTGCGGATCAAATGCACGATGCAGGTTTGCAGCGTCGTGTCAGGAAAAACCGCTGCCAAGGCCTCGGGTATCCCTTTCAAGCCATCTGTCACTGCGATCAGCACGTCTTCGACGCCTCGAGTTTTAAGGTCATTGAACACTTTCATCCAGAACTTGGCACCTTCGGTGCTCTCGATCCAGATACCCAAAATGTCGCGCGATCCGTCAGGCAATACCCCCAACGCCAAATAGATGGCCCTGTTGGAGACCAATCCCTCGTCGCGAATCTTGACCCGCAGTGCATCGAAGAAAATGACTGGATACATGGGCTCAAGAGGGCGTTGTTGCCAGGCACCCACCTCCTCCAGCACGGCGTCGGTGACCGAACTGATGAAATCATGCGACACATCGGTTCCATACTGCTCGGCAAGGAAGGCACGAATTTCGCGCACGGTCATGCCACGGGCGTACATGGCAATGATCTTGTCATCAAAGCCAGTAAAGCGGCGTTCATGTTTGGGAATCAGGATCGGCGCGAAACTGCCGTCACGGTCTCTGGGGATTTCCAGGCGAAGCGGGCCATTGTCGGTGAGTACCGTCTTGCCGCTTTTGCCGTTGCGCTGGTTGGTTGAATCCTCAGGGCGCTCCGCGCCCTGAGGATAGCCAAGGTGGTGACCCAGCTCGGCACCCAATGCACGCTCGATCAGCGCCTTCTTGAATGCCATCGAAGCGTCCTGAATGGCTTCGGCGCTCATCGGGCCCTTGACGAACTGATCAATCAGATCCTGAGGAATTGAGGGTAGCTCCCTCGATGTTGCACTGGCAGCTTTCTTCTTGGTCGGCATACATGCACCTCTAGCGACATGTTATGCCCGAACACAAAATTTCTGACAGTCTCCATGGGCGATTCAGAAGTCCTGCTGCAAAGCACTTCGATTTCGACGAGGTACATTTCCGACGCTCAGCAGCGCGAGATTGAAAGGCTGCGCAACCGAACAATGAAAGAAACCAAGAGAGCACTAGCAGGCAAGCTGAACCTCCGCCCTGCAGGACTTCTTGAGCTCGCCATCGCAGAGAAAATATCCGCCAGTTGCAAGAAGGAGGCGGTAACGAAAGGCAGCGAAAGATTGGCCGTAACCTACGCTCAACGAGAGCCCACATTCCAGCAAGCCGATAATCAATGTTCACCCGTGGACGATAAGTCGTTCAGGCTCGAATCCCACCAGGGACACCACGGTCGTAATCAAATCAATTGAGCCGATACGGCAACCACTAGGACATGATAGGAACAACGGTATTCCAAATGGTATTCCAAGACAAAAAACAAACTGAAAATACCTTTTAAAATCAAAATATTATTAAATTGATTCAGATTACCCCGGCCCACCAAATACGAAGCACCACCAAAACCCGCCTCGTGCGGGTTTTGCTGTTCTGGGCTCCTGAAAACACACCGCCGATGGAACCTTCGGATTTTTCCCGCAAGACATCGCGCCCTTGGTGAACTGGTGCTCATCAATCGACACGACTAGCCTTGAAACGTCGCTGCAAAATCAGCGACCGGGTTTAGCAGCTCGGTTAATATCAAGGCATGCAATGCCACCATCCGTTCAAGCGAGCATCCGCGTTCGCTAGTCCGCGTTATGGCGGCTGTGCGTGGGGCACTTTCGAGTGCGCTGGGTTCCTTGATTCCTGGTCTGCTAACCCGCGTACAGTCGCCACCCTTTTCGTTTAGCAGCGATGTCTGGCGACTCCACCAATCAAGGAGTTGCAGTCATGAAAAAGCACAGCCCCAACCCTCCATGCCCCAGCCAATCCGGCACGGATATCTTCTGTATCGCCCAAAACATCGACCCCGAAACCCTGCTCGTACAGGCCTGCGAAACCCTCGCCTCACTGAACGCGCTCACTACCGACCTGGCTTTCGAGTTCGATGGCGCCTTTCGCCATAAACTCCTCGCCTCCCAGCAATTGAGCGTCCTCGGTGAGTTGCTGGTGACGCGCGCATTGGACATTCTTGTGCCAACGGCAGATTCAGAAGCTACGGGAAGGTCCGTTTCCTGACAGGAAACATGACGATCCGTTTGAGCGCCCCAAAAGTAAGAAAAAGGTGAGGGTCTATTTTCTTTTAAGATAAACCCCACCTTTGTTGAAACATAAGGATGTGTGCCGCAGTGAACAAGAATTCCTACGCCTACCTGATACCTGTCGTGCTGGGCGTACAGCTTCTGTTGGCCGTGCTGTTTATATGGCAGTTCACCATCTCACCCGCCATCCACTTCAAACCGGTCGCGGAGAAAGCCTGTGTATCCGTATCTCTCGTCCTGACCCTGGCTGCGTCCGTGATTGTCTGGCGGGTAAGAAAACCTCAGCTGCGGCTCGAAAAAAAATGGACCCTGCTTAAGGCGTTTGCCGGGATGTTCATCCTATGCACGCTGTTCTCGGTGACGCTGTTTTCGTTGGCCATATTATGTTCGGGCGGCACCCGCAGCAGCTATACGGCTCACTACGAATATTCGTCGGGCGGCAGTAAAAGCTGCAGCGGAATCACGGTCTTCGATGCTGAGCTGAATAATACGATTAAAATCTGCCGCCCCACGTGGATCGGTTATCGCGATGAAGTGAGGGTGGTGAAAGTCAGCAATGACCTGGGGATCGTTGTGAAAGAGGCCGTTATCCTTTGAGCGAGAAAGCCCTCCAGACCCTGATCAGCAGCGATGCCCAACGCTGGCACCTACTGGACATCGTCCGCTCCCTCGCCCTCCCCGACTGCTGGATCGGCGCCGGCTTCGTACGTAACGCCGTATGGGATCACCTCCACGGTCGCCCCCAATCACCACTGACCGGTGACGTCGACGTACTGTGGTTCGACGCCACCTGCACCAGCCCCGACGAAGATCGCCGCCTCGAAGCCCTCTTACACGCAGCCGAACCCTTCATCGACTGGTCCGTCAAAAACCAGGCCCGCATGCACCTGCGCAACGGCGACGCGCCTTACCGCAACGCCAGCGACGCCATGCGCTTCTGGCCCGAAACCGCCACCGCAGTAGCCGTCAGAAGAACCGCAGTGGACGTATGCGAAGTTTCAGCCCCTCTCGGCCTGGAAGACCTGTTCAATCTCCAACTCAAACCCACGCCCCGCTTCACCCAGGAAAAACACGCCATCTACCAACAACGCATCACCTCCAAACGCTGGCTAACCCAATGGCCACTGCTGAAACAATCCTGACCCTACAAAAACCTCACATTCATTCACGAATTATTAAGAATCGCCCTCGTATACTCACCGATCGCCCGGACTGTTCCCCCGAACGGCCCCCTGCCCCGGTAGCCAGAATCCATGACGCGTTCCGCTCCTCTGCTGCTCCTGCTCGCTGCGCTGTTGTTTTTCTTTGCCCTTGGCAATCACGAGTTGCAAGGCTCGACCGAGGCCCGTGTGGCCGGGATCGCCATGGCCATGCACCTGGATAACGATTGGGTGGTGCCGCGATTGTTCCGTGAACCCTTCCTGGAGAAACCGCCGCTGAGCCTGTGGCTCGACGCCGGGGCGATTCGCCTGTTTGGCGGTACCACTTGGGCAGTGCGCCTGGCGTCGGCGTTTGCCGGGCTGTTCAGCGTGATGCTGCTGTACGGAATGCTGCGCAAGTTTGGCCGGCCCAAGACGCTGGCGTTTGTCGCGGGCCTGATGCTGGCGACCATGGCCAGTTACTGGAGCAATGTGCGCGGCGTCGGTGAGGATTCGCTGCTCACCCTCGGGGTTACCATGGCGCTGCTGGCGTTCTATCAGGCCGCTCGGCCCGCGTCGGAGCGTGACAGTTCCAACCTGGGCACCTGGTTACTGTTCACCCTCGGGATGGTGATCGCCACCTTGAGCAAAGGGGTTCTGGGCCTGGCCATGCCTGGCGTGGTGATCTTCGTCTATCTGGCCAGCACCAGCCTGATGGATAAACGCTTCAAGCTCGGCGATTGGGTCAAGCCAGGGCTGTTCACGCTGCTGGCGCTAGTGCCGCTGATGATCTGGCTGGGTTTCCTGTACCAGCGCGACGGGTTGCAGGGGGTACGTGAAGTGCTGCTGACCAACAGCGTCGGGCGCTTCAGCGGTTCGTTTGTCGAAGCCGGTCACTACGAGCCGTTCTATTACTACATCGTCAAACTGCCCGAAGCCTTTTTGCCCTGGAATATCCTGGTGTACCTGGGGCTGTGGCACTTCCGCAAGAGCCTGGTGCGCAACCGCTACCGGCTGTTTTTCAGCGTGTGGCTGGTGGCGCAGTTCACCCTGCTGACGTTTGCCTCCAGCAAGCGCACGGTTTATCTGATGGCCTTGACGCCCGCCGCAGCAGTGCTGGCCGCCGAGTATGGCGGCGTGCTGCTGGGCTGGCTGAAAAGTCGCGGACAGGTTTCCAACATTGCCGAACACGTTTATGCACATCGCCGTGGCCTGTTGGGTGGCTTCTTTACCGTGGTGGTGGCCTGCTACCTGATTGCCGCCTTTTGGTTCGCGCCCAAGGCCGATTTGCGCCAGTCGTTTGTGCCGGTGATCAGCCAGATCCAGGCGATGCAGGCGCAGGGCAAGGAAGTGGTGCTGTATCAGGCCAACGAGCGAATCGCCGGCGCCGGGGTGTTCTACATGCAGGCCTATTTGACGATTCTGCAAACGCCGGAGGAACTCAAGAGTTACCTCGCCGCCAAGCCCGGCAACGTAGCCCTGGTGGACAATACTGACCGGCTGAACGTCCCGGTGACGGTGGTCAAGGAGATGGCGATCAACCGTCAGCCGTACTATTTCGTCGAGCAGTAGGGCCTGTCACCACAGCGCCAGGTCGTACGTGAGGTAGACCCGGTAGTTGTCACGATCGCTCGCATAGGTCGAGCGATACGTGGCCTTGCGCAACTCGATGCCTACGCCTTTGAAGGTGCTGTCCTGGATCACGTAGCGCAGGTTGGTGTCCGACTCCCACTCGCGGGCTTCGCGGCCCTTGAAGTCACCGTTCTGGCCCTTGTAGTAACGGGTCATGAAGGTCAGGCCCGGCAGCACGGCGGCAAAGTCGTAGTCATAACGCAGCATCCAGGTTTGCTCACCGGCCTGGATGAATTTGCCGACGCCGGCGTTGCTGAAGGAATACACGGTCGACACGCTGGCGTAGGGCAACGCGGTATCGCCGGTGACTTTCTGATAACCCACGCCCAGCGCCTGCGGCCCTAGCCGGTAGGTGAACAACCCGCTGAACATGTCGCTGTCGACCTTGCCATTGCGTGCCTCGCCCGCTTCGTTGCTGATGAAGTAACGCAAGTCGCTGGTGAGGCTGCCGGCACCCACTGGCTGTTTATGCACCAGGCCAAAGAACTGCTGGCGATAGAATTCACGCATTTCGCCGTAGTACCAGGTACCGCTCAGCTTGGGCGTGAAGGCGTAGGTAGCGCCGGCAAAATCAAAGTCGCTGCCCTTTTTGCCGCTGTAGCCCTGGGGATAAATATCCACGCTGTCGGTCGAGTTTCGCAGCTTGAACTTGTCCAGATGCCCGGCGTGCACGTACAGGTTACGGACGCCGCTGTACTCGACTTGAGTGCCCTGGAATGTTTGTGGCAACAGCCGGCCATCGTTGTACACCAGCACTGGAATCTTCGGCAGCAGCGTGCCGGTTTTCACCACGGCTTCACCGATGCGCATCTTCGCGGTCACGCCCAGGCTTGAGAATTCGCTGGCCGCGCGGCCATCGTCGTGCACCGGCAATAGCCCGGTGCCAGCATGGGCGCGGCTGGAGTCGAGCCGGATCCCCGACAACCCCAGCGCATCGAGGCCGAAACCCACCGTGCCTTCGGTATAACCCGATTGCAGGTTGAGCAAAAAGCCCTGGGCCCACTCCTTGCGGTCCTCGCCGCCGTCGCGGTAACCGTCGTTGAAATAGTAATTGCGCAAGGTCAATTTGCCGTGGGAATCCTCCCAGAAACCCTGGGCCATCAATGCCGGTGACAGGCTCGCCAGCAAGCCCGTGCACACCACTCCTCCCCTCGTGAAAAGCTCACGCATAACCGTCTCCCGAATGCCGTATTGTGATTTTTTATGGGCAGTTGCTGCCTGCGATACGCTGGACGGCGCGTCGCATTGCGGCGGACACTAACGGCTCCTCGAACGCCCGGCAACGTTATGCGAGAAGCGCATCAGGCTATGCGCAAAGCCCTCAAACCACAGGAAAATCACGGTGAATCTCAAGCAGCTCGAAGCCTTCAAGGCGATCATGTCCACCGGTTCGACCATCGGTGCGGCGACCCGCATGGGCCTGTCGCAATCCGCGGTCAGCCGGTTGTTGAGCCAGTTGGAAGAAGCATTGGGTTTCGCGTTGTTCCTGCGCAAAAAAGGCCGCTTGATGGCGACCCCGGAGGCTGAAGAACTGCTCGCCGAAGTGGCCGGCCTGGTCGACGGCATGCAGCGTATCCAGCGCCTGGCAGATGAGATGCGCGTGGGCCGTTCGCGCAAGAGCCTGATCAAGGTCGGGGTGCCCACCAGCATGACCCAGGAGCTGCTGCCGCGGATCGTCGCCGAGTTTCTCAAGGGCCGGGAAGACATCGTCGTCGAGCTGCTGACCGGTTCCTACGACATGATCGAACGGGCCGTGCTCGACCGTTCCGCCGACCTCGGTTTTGTGCGCTTGCCTACCGAGATTCCCGACTTCGAGATTGAACCGGTGCTGGAAACCGAAGGCGTGTGCGTGATGCCCGCTGACCATCCGCTGACCCGCCACGCCTGCATCGAAGTGCAACACTTGCGGGACGTGCCGCTGGTAATGCTGGGCCGGCAACGGGCCCTGCGGGCGGAGTTGAACCAGGTGTTTCGCGCAGCCAACCTGACGCCACAGGTGCGGGTGGAAGTGCACTCGGTGGGCGCCGCGTGCAGCTTTGTCGCCGAGGGGCTGGGGGTGTCGATCGTCAATGGTTTGCTGGCCAGCCACTTCATGCATTTGCCGATTGTGGTCCGTCCGTTTCGACCGGCATTGCCCTATGCATTCGGCCTGGCGTTTCGCGCGGATGAACCCAGGTCCAAGGTGGTGACGGCGTTTGCCGAGCACCTCAAGCACCGCCTGGCCGCACAAAACGCATAGCCCAACCCAGCCCGCGCATAACGTTGTCGCCGTTAAAACTTTGCCCTAGTGTCCGCTCCACAAGTGTCACCCGACACAACAATAACAGCGCACACCGGGGCAACCAGCATGACCGAACCGCAGATCGTCCGTACCCACTCGCCCACTGAAACGCCGGTGGAAAAACCCGCGCAGCGCAAGCAGATCAACCCGGCCATCATTCTGTTGAGCATCGTGCTGCTGGCTGTCGCCTTCACCTACGCGGTGAACTCGGGCAAGTTCCAGCGCCAGAACGGCCTGGTGGTTCCGGGCTCCTATCAGGTGCTGGAAAAGCACGACTCCCTGGGCCAACTGTTCTCCCTCGAACCGCGCAAGGCCAGCGATATGGTCGCTCGGCCGGTATCGTTGGTCGAGGGCTTCATGGCCATTCCCCAAGGCATCGAAAAACGCGCCGCGCTGATTTTCATGGTGCTGTTCATCGGTGGGATGTTCGGCGTGTTGAACAAGGCCGGTGTGATTGATGCCGGTCTTGAACGCCTGCTGGGGCTGACCCGGGGCAATATCTACGTGCTGGTGCCCAGCCTGATGCTGGTGTTTTCCGCCGGCAGCACCTTCATGGGCCTGGCCAAGGAATTCATCCTGATCGTGCCGTTGATGGTGGCCATGGCCAACCGCCTGGGGCTGTCGAACCTGATCGGCCTGGCCATCGTGACCATCTCGGTGAAGATCGGCTACCTGGCCTCCATCTCCAACCCGGTGGCGCTGTCCGTGGCACAGCCGATGGTGGGGCTGCCGATTTTCAGCGGCCTGAGCATGCGCGTCCTGGCCTACTGCACGTTCCTGCTGGTGGGCATCGCGTTCGTACTGTGGAGTATCCGCAAGCACGGGTTTGATGCCAGCGCGCAGATCACCTTCGAACGCAAACCGCTGCCCCTGCGCCACCTGCTGAACCTGATCGTGCTGGGGGCCGGCATTAGTTTCCTGGTATACGCCTCGAACCGCTGGGAGTGGAAATACCACGAGCTGTCGGCGTTCTACCTGCTGCTGACCGTGGCGTTCAGCGTAATCGCCGGCCTGGGTGCCAGCACCGCCGCCAGCGCCTTTGTCGACGGCATGAAAAAGGTGCTGATCGCCGGTGTGTTGATCGGCCTGGCGACCGCCGTGGAAATCATCCTCAGCACCGGCCAGGTGCTCGACACCATCGTCAACAACCTCGCCAACCTGGTGGGCGATCATGGCCCGGTGGTCTCGGCCTACGGCATGTTCTTCGCACAGCTGGGCCTGGATGTACTGATCCCGTCCACCTCGGGGCAGGCGGCGGTGACCATGCCGATCTTCGGGCCGCTGGGACAGCTCTCCGGCGTCAGCCCGCAAACCACGGTGTTCGCGTTTTTGATGGGCAACGGCCTGACCAACATGATCACCCCGACCTCCAGCGGCCTATTGGTATTGCTGGCCACCGCCAACGTCGGCTGGGGCCAGTGGGCACGCTACATCCTGCCGCTGTTTCTGATCTATGCGGTGCTGGCGATGGTGTTGTTGGCCATTGCCGTAGGCACCGGGTACTGAACCCATGAGTGTTTTTCCCATGCAGACGTTGCACAACCAGATGATCGCCATGCGCGACGGCATCCACCTGGCCACCGATATCTACTTGCCCCACGGTCCAGGCCCTTTTCCGGTGGTGATCGAACGCACCCCGTACGACAAGAGCAAACCATCGCGCTCGGAAATCCAGCTCGACGGCCAGCACATCTCCCGCGAGCAAATGGCCGCGCGGTTCACGGCCCAGGGCTTTGTCGCGATCTTCCAGGATTGCCGCGGGCGCTATGCCTCCGAAGGCGTGTTCACCAAATACACCGCCGAGGGCGAAGACGGTTGCGACACCCTGGCCTGGATCGTCGAGCAGCCGTGGTGCAACGGCAAGATTGGCAGCATGGGCCTGTCCTACGCCGCCCACACGCAACTGGCGATGGCCTGCCTGCATCCGCCGGGCCTCGCCAGCATGGTGCTGGACAGCGGCGGCTTCGCCAACGCCTACCAATGCGGGATTCGCCAGGGCGGCGCGCTGGAGCTCAAGCAGGCCACCTGGGCGTTTCGCCAGGCCAAGGAAAGCCCGGCGGCACTGGCGGATCCGAAGATCCTCGAAGCCCTGGAACAGGAAGACATCCACCAGTGGTTCAAGCGCATGCCGTGGCACGCCGGGCAATCGCCCCTGCGGCATGTGCCGGAGTACGAAGCCTATCTGCTGGAGCAGTGGGCCCAGGGCGACTTCGGCCCGTACTGGCAAGCGCCGGGCATCTACGCCGAGGGGCATTACCACGATCTGCCGGATATCCCGGTGCTGTTCATGTCCAGTTGGTACGATGCCTATGTCAGTTCGACCCTCGCCAACTACGCGGCGTTTTGCGCCGGCAGTACGGCGCAGCATCAGTTGATCATGGGCCCCTGGCTGCATGGTGATCGCAATATCACTCACAGTGGCGATGCGCAATTTGGTGCACCAGCGGCTTTCGACGGGCAGGTGGCGAAAGACTGGTTGAGCTGCCGCCTGGACTGGTTTGAACGCACCCTCAAGGGTTCGCCGCTGCCTGCACCCGCGGCGGTGAAGGTGTTCTTGATGGGCGGTGGCACCGGTGAGCGCGATCAACAGGGGCGCTTGCAACATGGCGGGCACTGGATCGACAGTCATCAATGGCCGCTACCGGATAGCCGGCAACTCACCCTGCACCTCACCGCACAACGCCACCTGCAACCTGAACCACCGACCACCGAGGGCCAGCTCAGCTACTGCGCCGACCCGGCCGATCCGGTGCCGACCATCGGTGGCGCCCTGACCTCCGGCGCGCCGATTTTTGTCGGCGGCGCTTTCGACCAACGCGAGCGGGCGGACTTCTTCGGTACCCGTGGCGACCAGCGCCCCCTGGCCGAGCGCAGCGATGTCTTAAGCTTCCAGACCGAGCCACTCAGCCACGACCTGATCGTCGCAGGCCCGCTGCGCGTGGAACTGTGGATCGACAGCGATGCGCCCGACACCGACTTCACCGCCAAACTGGTCGACGTCTACCCGGACGGCTACGCCATGAACCTCACCGACGGCATCCTGCGGGCCCGCTACCGAAACACCTGGGAGCACCCCACCCTGCTGACCCCAGGTGAGCGGGTCAAGGTGGTGATCGAACCCTTCGCCACCTGCAATCTGTTCCAGCGCGGCCACCGGTTGCGCCTGGATATCGCCAGCAGCAACTTCCCGCGCTTTGACGTCAACCCCAACAGCGGCGAAGCACCCGGCCAGGCAAAACATCCCAGGGTGGCGCGCAACACGCTACACCTGAGTACCGATTGCCCGTCACGCCTGATACTGACCGTGGTCGAGGCCTTGAGTAACTAACTACCGCCATCCACACGCCGAGACTGCGCACCCTCAGGGACCATTGACTCCCTGAGGACCGGCCATGCCCGCCCAGCCCCCGAACACATCACCACTTACCACCGAACAACTGAACGGCTACCTGCTGCAAATCGGTCATCGTCTACAGATTTTCCCCAACGGCCACGCACCGGCAGCGCAGTCTTCTGCCGAGTTGCTGGAGGTGCAGGCATTGCACACCGCCCTGGCAGAAGAAAGCCGCTGGAGCCTGCAGAACGCACAAGTGCATTACACCGTCCCCGGCGACTGGGTGATCCAGGGCGAGCCCGGCCGGTTGAACCGCACGCGCATCAGCCAGGCATTGCACAAGAAGCTGGCCGCCCTGGAAATCGAACGGCGGCCCAACGGCCATCTACGCAAGAACTGGATACTCGACAGCCACCAGCCGATGCTGGAGGCCGAGGCCAGGCTGAAGGTCAAGGATCGCCTGCTCAGCCCTGCCGACCAGCTGCTGGTGACGAATATCGTCAGCGGCCCCGAGCTGCGCCCGGGTATCCATCGCCTGACGTTTCGCTACCGCCAGCAGGCCATCGAGTTCGCCGGGGTGTTCATACTCACCCGCAGCCAAACACCGGTAACCCACCTGGAGATCGAGGACGGCGATGTGTTGCTGTTCACCCCTTCCAGAGGCCTGGAGGCTTTCACCTCGCTCAAACACCTGGATCGCACGCTGCAAGAGCGCATGAAGCAGTCGGCCTGGCGCCAGGAACTGCTGCAACACTTGCCGCGCCGTTACCAGCACTTGCGCGCGGCAAGTATCTGGCCGCTGGTGCCAGAGCCTATCGACAGCCTCCCGCTGAACGAACACACCTACAACGCCCTGCAGGACAAACAACATCAGGACATCGCGTTTGCCCTTGGCCTGGACGGCCACCCCGCGCCAACAGACGTCGCCAGAATGACCCTCGAACTGGACCAGGCGCTGCGCTGCTCGCCTTGGGACTTGTCCTCGCGCCTGGAACTGCGCGCGCAACAGCTACTGGAAAAACTGCTCCACGAATCCGCTCCCGACTGGTACCGCAGCGCCAATGAGGCCCAGCGCAAAACCCTCGCCGAACACCTGCGCACCTATGAACACCTCAGCCTGCAAGTGCTGGCGCTGCTCGGCCCGGCGGCCTCGCCGGAGGCCATGGCGCGCCTGCAATTGCTTGAGCACCTGGACGACGACCTGGATATCCAGGGCCTGATCCCCGAGCAACTGCAGATCAGCACTGAGCGCACCCTTAAGTCGGGCAACTCGTACAACCAGCACAACAACCTGGTGCAACTGGCGGTACGTGGCTTGCACCGTGGCGATGAACACGCCGGTTCCGAGTTTCTCGAGCACACCCAACTGACCTACGCCCAGCAGCCATTGCCGCCCGAGTTCCAGGACGTCACCCCGGCTTACCTCGCCGAGCTGCTGGCCAAGGTTCAACCAAGCCTGACCTTCGCCGAAGAACAAAAGCGCGCCCACAGTTTGCCCGCCGTACAGGAAGCCATGCAGCAGATGCTCGACAGCCGCCTGCACGCGCTGGCCTACAGTGCATCGTTGCAAAACCATATCAGCGCGGACGACTACGCACTGCTGCAAACCCTGAGTGAAGGCCCCTCGCCCACACTCACTGCCTGCTGCCTGTTCCTGCACAAGGCTCCGCTCAAGGACCTGTGGGTGCTGCGCCAGACCGATGCAACGGGCGCGGTCAAACGCTTGCTGCTGTGCACGCCTCACGCGCCACGCGCCGAACAGTTCCAGGCCTTTGGCAGCGAGCGGGAATTGCAGGCGCATATCCTCGGCTGGAGCCAGGAGATAGCGTTCGCTCCCGGTTCGCGCAGCATGAAAGACTACCTGCTTGAACAGTTGGTCAGCCGGATCCGGCCCAAATACAGCGCGATGCTTTCCGCCCTGGGTTTTACCCCGGCCAGCCTTGAGTATTTGATGATCAGTTTCGGCGCGCCCTCCACCTATGAGGCCTGCCTGGTGGAAATGAGTACCACGACGCTGGCCATGCAGGCCGATGAATACCAGTATCAGATGCCCAAGTGGCTGAGCCAGGCATCGGCAGCCGACCGACAGAAACTCGCCGATCTCAAGGAACAGGCACTGGGCGCGGCACAGGCCTACGCCGCAAGCCCGGGTAGCCCACAACAGTTTCCCGACTTCGACAGTTACTTGCACAAGGCGGCAAAAGCCGCCCTCAACCAACTGCTCGGCAACCCGATCCCGGCGGTAGACCCAAACCTCGTGGGCGTGATCACCCCGCGCGAACGCGTCAGCTACACCACGCTGTACCGCAATGGCTACGACGCCAGCCTGGGCTTTATCAACCCCGACGCCAGCACCACCGCGCAGTTCAAGGGACCGCCCGGCGTCGACCTGAGTCGACTCACCGCGCAAACGGTGAGCAACTCGGTCAGAGGCACCTGGATCGGTGATCGCTATGTCGCCGAGGTCGAGAAAACCCTGCTGGACCCGCAAGGCCCCCACTATGCATGGCGCCGCAACATGGCCCTGGAGGTTGCCCAACTGCACATGCGCGTCGCCGCACTCGAGTGCTGCCTGCAAGGCTGCCTGGCAACAGGCGACCTGGCCTGGCTGGAAAAAAGCATCGACAGCCTGGCCGATAACAGCGATGCCGTGCGCAATCGGTATCGGCTCTATCCCCTGCACATCAGCGGGCAAGTGATCGATGGCTGCTACCTGTTCCACCACGCCAACGACCTGCCCCTGCTCTACACCCCGCACGCACCGGATGGCATCGCCTTCAGGCCGCAACGGGAATTCAACGAGCGCCTGAAAAACCTTGAAGGCATGGACACCTACTACATCAGCCGGGTCGCCAGCGTTGAGCGCGCGGCGTTCGAGCCGAGGTTGCATGCGTTGGTGGCCGGCCTACCGGCACAGCTCAAGGGGGTGTATTCCAAGCCGGTGTTCGACGAAGTGCCTCGCACCGCACTGCCGCTCAAGAACCTGCATTACCACACCTACGACAAAAAGCTGCGTCACCGTATCGACGAAGTCAAAAGCACCACCACCGGGCGCTTGCAGATGATCATGGAACTGGTCAGCGTGATCGGCGAAATCACCATTGCCGTGCTGACCGCGCCCTTCCCGGCACTGAGCCTGGCCTTGGGCGGCTTGCTGGTGTTCAAGGATTCGATGCTCGCCCTGCATGCCTACAGCCGCAACGACACCGCCGCCGCGCTGGGACACTATCTGGGTGCGCTGCTCAATGCCGGCGGGACGTTGTTGACCGACCTGCGGCCCCTGCTGTTCGCCCCCGTCAAGCTCGCCCGTCCGCCGTTGCGCCATATTGCCCGGGTGACCAAGGACCAACAGGCCATGAGCTTGATCAAGCAACTACAACCGCAACCCCCATTGCCCCAGGGCATGCAGCCCGTGCTGTTTGCCGGCGACAGCCTGTGGGCCTCGCACACCCCGGACAGCCTGGGGCGATTCCTGTTGTTTCGCTACGACAACACCAGCGGGCAATTGCGCTCCACCGGCAAGCTGGTGAACCAGACGGTGGACGGCCAGTGGCAGCGCTCCGGTGTCATCGGTGGCATGCCTGGCCCGGAAAGGCTCGGGCAGCCCTATGAATTGTCGGAAAAGTTTCGCCGGGACGTAGCGGCCGTCATCGCCCCCGAGGACAGGTCGGCGCTGTTCCTGCAGATCGCCTACCTGGATCGAGACCTCAATACCCACAGCATCTGGATCTCGCGTCGGCAACTCGCCCCGGCACTCAAACAGCACCTGGACAATGTCAGGGCCCTGACGGATGACGCCGACGCGTTTTTTGCACGGTTGCCCGCCGTGGTTCCCCGGGCCGAAACCCTGAACCCGGCGCCAGACATTGCCCTGCGTGATTTGCTCAAGCTGCTGATCGATGACGCGCACAACCTGGTGGTAGGCGAGGCACCGTTTTCCACCGCAGCTAAACAGGTGCTGATCGAAAACATGCAATACCTGCGCGAACTGAACGTGACGGTTCTCTATATCGAGCCGCTGTGGCGCGACATTCATCACCTGAAAACCCACTCACGGTTTTCCAGTGGTTTCTCCAAACGGGCCGAGGGCCAGCTCAAATCCATCGACAAGGAAAATTACCGCGACCCCGAAGGGTTGTACGGCCACTGGATGCTGGTAAACACCGCGCAACAGCACGGGATTGAGGTTCGGCCGTTGAACGCCTCAAGCTCCTA
The DNA here is from genome assembly GCF_013386835.1 of Pseudomonas sp. IPO3774. Classification (NCBI taxonomy): domain Bacteria; kingdom Pseudomonadati; phylum Pseudomonadota; class Gammaproteobacteria; order Pseudomonadales; family Pseudomonadaceae; genus Pseudomonas; species Pseudomonas sp. IPO3774. The sequence continues at coordinate 42,782 of NZ_JACAQY010000050.1, read as the reverse complement.
CGACCTGGAAAACACCCTGTGCCTGTTTGATTCACGCCCGGCCCCGATTCGCGCCAACCGGCTGACCAACTTTTACTCCCACACCCTCATCAACGATGACCAGGCGAAAAAACCGGGCGAGCGCTGGATAGCGTTGGTTGATCAAAAACGCATGAGCACCTATCGCGGCACGCCGGGCCTGGCCGACCTGCAAAAGAGCATTGCCCTGCGGGTCGACGACGCCTTCGACCAACCCACCCGAGTCATCGCGGATGTGGCCGGCGGCATTCCCGGCGATGCCCTGGCCAAGGGCGACCTGAAGCTGTCGTTGCACACGGCACGCCAACCGGCGCCGCACCCGGGCCCCTCGGTGGAGCGCTCACATGCGCTACGGCCAACGCGCCCTCTGCCTGTTGAGGCGCCGCGCCACTTCAGCACCTTTGACCTGCCCCATGAACACCTGGGCCTGATCAGCGAGGAAATCACCTTGCCGATAGGCACGCGTGAAGCGCTCTTCGCCACCGCCTACAGGGAGACCGCCAGCAGCCGTCGCGCGGCGCAAACCACGTTCGACCAGACCCGCAAAAAACTTCAGGATCAGGCCCAGGCGTTTTTTACCGAACACACACCGCCTGCTCGAGGAGCACTGCCTGCGGTCGACCCGGCCCTGGATGAGGCGAAATTTATCGATCAACTGCTGGACACCGCCGATGGCCTGGTAGTCGGCGAAGCCCACGCCGGTACGTCGAGCAAAGGCTTCCTCAGCCGGCACATGGAATACCTGAAGGGCCCGCGAGAAGTGAAAACCCTGTACATGGAGCAACTCACCACCGAGCTGCATCAGGCCGACCTGGATATCGTCCACAGCCTGGGCTTTATGCCAGATGAACTGTGGAGCTACCTCAACGCATTGGACAAAGGCCACGGCGTACCGGCCGACAGCCCCTACGGTTTTGTCAGCCTGGTGCAGGTGGCGATGAAGCATAACGTGCGGATCCGCGCACTCGACTGTGTCGCCAGCTTGCGGGTGGACGGCATGCCCGCCTCCAGGACATCAATGTTCAACTACTTTGCGACCCAGGTGATCCGCGCCGATCAGCTTCAACAGGGGCCACACAAGTGGGTCGCACTGGTGGGCGAAACGCACGCCAATACCCATCGCGGCGTGCCGGGCATTGCCGAGCTCAACAACGGCATCAGTCTGCTGCTGGACGATGTGCCTCCCGGCTCGGCCAGCGGCTTTGTGCGTGAGCCCGCCAGCGTCCAGGCGCTGCCGCGCGAGCAGCAATGGCCACTGGTGCGCTACGACTTCAAGAAAAACGTCGAAGTCGCCGGTGCGCCATTGCCGCTACCTGCCACGCCCGCACCCCCCCTCAGCCTCGAACAACGCCTGCGGCGCAAAGGCGACTACCTGCTTCAGCGCACCCTGGACGACGGGTTGGAGATGGTCCATAAAAGCCGCGACGGCGTACTGGTCCACACCGCGTTGCAGCAGGATGCCAGGGGGCACTTCGTCAATCGCTGGAACCTGGATGACCGCCGTTTCAGCAGCAGGGAAGCGTTGATCGACATCATCACCACCAGCAAAAGAATGCGCCAAGTCCACTGATCCTCGCACCGCCCTCTGCATGAGGGCGGTGCGACCGCTCGTCGCTCACGTTCCATAAATCCTGCCCTCACGAAAAAACCGTTTCAGCTCTCGCCAGGGCTGCCGATACCTCCTGACTACCCATCGGCTGGTCGCTACTTCCAGCAACCGGATGTACCCGCAAATCTGTTCCTGGAGGAATGCGATGAATAGTTGGTTCGGCAACATCAGCGTCAATATGAAACTGGGCCTGGGCTTCGGCCTGGTACTGGTCCTCACCTCGATCCTCGCGCTCACCGGCTGGACCAGCCTGGGCGGCCTGATCGACCGCAGCAACTGGATGAGCGACATCACCCAGCTCAACGCTTCGCTGACCAAACTGCGCATCGTGCGCCTGCAATACATGTTGGCCAACGGCGACGAAGCCGTGGCGCAAAACGTGCAGACCAACCTCGACAGTTTTGTGGCCCAGCAACAGAAGCTGCTGGACAGCTTCAAGAGCCCGGACAACCTCAAGCTGCTCAATGAGCAAAAAGCGATCATCACCGCTTACCAGCAGTCCTTGAACAAAATGCGCGAGGCCTACCGCAACGGTAACGCCGCGCGCCAGGTCATGGGCGACAAGGCTGACATCGCCAATGCGCAGATCAGTGCCTTGGACGCCAGCGTGCGGCAGATGCCCGAGAGCACCGAGCGCTTTGCCCAGTTCGAGGCCGTGACCAGCGCCAAGGAACAGTTCCAGTTGGCCCGCTACGAAGTGCGCGGCTACACCGGTAACGTCAACGCCGAGACTGAAGCCCGCGCCGCCGCGCAGATCGAGAAAGCCATCGACGGTCTGAAAGGCCTGCACGCAGCGTTTGGCGCCAGCCAACAGCCTGCACTGACCGCCCTGGAAACCGCCCTCGGCGCCTATCGCAGCGCGGTGCAGAACTACAAGGCGGCCAACGCCAACATCGTCTCGGCCCGGGCAGAAATGACCACCCAGGGCACCGACATTGTCACCATCAGCGACAAGCTGTACGACATCCAGCTGCAACGCCGCGACGCCGAAAGCGCCCAGGCCCGCAGCCTGCAACTGATCAGCACATTGCTGGCCTTGCTGGTGGGCATCGTGGCTGCGGTGATCATCACCCGCCAGATCACCCGCCCACTGCGCGAGACCCTCGCCGTGGTGGAGCGCATCGCTTCCGGCGACCTGAGCCACAACATCCAGGTGACCCGCCGCGACGAACTCGGCGTGTTGCAGCAAGGCATCCAGCGCATGGGCACCACCCTGCGTGAACTGATCAGCGGCATCCGCGACGGCGTGACCCAGATCGCCAGCGCCGCCGAAGAGCTGTCGGCCGTGACCGAACAGACCAGTGCCGGGGTCAACAGCCAGAAGATCGAGACCGATCAAGTGGCCACCGCCATGCACGAAATGACTGCCACCGTGCAGGAAGTCGCACGCAACGCCGAACAAGCGTCCCAGGCTGCCTCGGCCGCCGACGGTGAAGCCCGTGCCGGTGACAAGGTGGTGGCCGAAGCCATCGCCCAGATCGAACGCCTGGCAGCTGAAGTGGCACGCTCCACCGACGCCATGACGCACCTGCAACAAGAGAGCAACAAGATCGGCAGCGTGATGGACGTGATCAAGGCCGTGGCCGAGCAGACCAACCTGCTGGCGCTCAACGCCGCCATCGAAGCCGCCCGTGCCGGTGAAGCCGGTCGCGGTTTTGCGGTGGTCGCCGATGAGGTGCGCGGCCTGGCCCAGCGCACCCAGAAATCCACCGAAGAAATCGAAGGCCTGGTGGCCGGTTTGCAGAACGGCACCCAGCAAGTGGCCGCCGTGATGAACAACAGCCGCAGCCTCACCGACAGCAGCGTCGAACTGACGCGCAAGGCCGGTGTGTCACTGGAAAACATCACCCGTACGGTGTCGAATATCCAGTCGATGAACCAGCAGATCGCCGCAGCCGCCGAGCAGCAGAGTGCCGTGGCGGAAGAGATCAGCCGCAGCATCGTGAATGTGCGGGACGTGTCGGAGCAGACTGCAGCGGCCAGTGACGAGACGGCCAAGTCGAGTGTGGAACTGGCGCGTTTGGGCGGGCAGTTGCAGCAGATGGTCAGCCATTTCCGGGTGTAAATCCCAGGTACAAAAAAGCCGCCCCGGTCGAAACCGGGGCGGCCCACTTCTCAGACCTTAACGGTCATCAAAGCTGTCCCGCAGGAATTTCCACACGTGATAAACACGCAGGGAGTTCACTACGAGGTCCCACGTACGTCGTGCAAACTTGGACATACTCGGCCCTCCATCAGTTGGGCCTACCTCCAGCGCACTTACCGGAACACGTGAGCCTTCGGACGCAGGTCAATGCTTCCAGTGAGGCGGCCGGGCTTTGGGTCCTCCCGCATGAATCCGGCACGGATTACTAGCCCGTGGCGTTCGGTCCATAAATTCGCGCGCGTACCCAGCCCACCTACAAACGACATACACAGAACGGGGGCGATACTAACCAACATCCCGCTCAAAGGTGTGACCTGGGAGAACTAATCCACCGGTAACGCTCCAAGAATTTATTGCCAGTTTTTGCAGTCGTCCTTAAATAGCGTAGATCTCAAAGAACTGAAAACACCGAGTGTCACCAGGCCTTGCGTGATGCCTGAACCGACAGTAGTATCCGGTCAGCAGGTCAATGCTTCCGGTGAGGCGCAACCCCAGCCGCGAACTGGGATTGCAATAAAAAACCGCCCTACTAAGGCGGTTTTTTATTGCCTGCGATTTATGCGCGCAGCCTCAGCTGCTGACTTCTTCAACAAACACCAACCGGTTCCCAGACGGGTCGCTGATGCTCATCTCGCGGCTGCCCCACGGCGTGTCTTCAATACCGGGCTTGGCGTTGCGGTAATTCCTGGCCAGCAATTGTTGCTGGTACGCTTCCAACCCTTGAGCCTGAATCCGCACCGCCGCACCTGGCGTGCAATCGCCATGGTGCTCGGACAAGTGCAGCACGCAGTCCCCCAGCGACACCTGCAGGTACAGCGGAAAGTTGTCTTCAAACCGGTGCTGCCAATCGACCTTGAACCCCAGGAAGTCGACGTAGAACTCCAACGTTTTGGCCTCGTCGAAACTGCGCAAGATGGGGGTGACTTTTCCTAAGTGCATGGCGATTGCTCCGTATTTGAGAGCGGCCACTATACGGCCGCAAATCCCTTTCGCAAATCCCCACTGCGCGCCAGGAATCGTCCGGACCGCTGCCCATTGGCCTGCCCGTCTCTGTAGCTGAGCACGCCGTTGACCCACACACCGTCAATCCCTTCCGCCGCGCGCTGCGGCTCTTTGAAGTCCGCCACATCCCGCACCCGCAACGGGTCAAACAGCACCAGGTCGGCCCAATGCCCTTCACGGATTTCACCGCGCTCGGCCAAGCCAAAGCGCGCTGCCGACAAGCCAGTCATCTTGTGCACGGCGGTGTGCAGCGGGAACAAGCCAAGGTCCCGGCTGAAATGCCCCAGTACCCGGGGAAACGCGCCCCACAGACGTGGATGAGGAAACGGATCTTCCGGCAAACCATCCGAGCCAATCATCGACAGCGGATGTGCCAGGATGCGCTGCACGTCGGTCTCGTCCATCCCGTAATACACCGCCCCGGCGGGTTGCAGGCGGCGGGCGGCGTCCATCAGCGGCACCGCCCACTCGGCGGCGATATCCTGCAGATCCCGCCCGCCCATTTCCGGATGCGGCGTAGACCAGGTGATGGTGATGCGAAAGGCATCGGTGACTTGCTTGAGGTCCAGGGTCGAAGAGCTGGCCGCATACGGGTAGCAATCGCAGCCCACCGGATGGGTCTTCGCCGCGTGTTCCAGCGAGGCCAACAACTGCGGACTGCGCCCCCAGTTACCGGCGCCCGCGCACTTGAGGTGGGAAATGATCACCGGCGCCTTGGCATGCCGGCCGATCAGAAAAGCCTCGTCCATCGCCTCCAGCACCGGTTCGAATTCGCTGCGCAAATGGGTGGTGTACACCGCGCCATACGCCGTCAGTTCTTCACTCAACTGCAGCACTTCATCGGTCTCGGCGTTGAAGGCGCTGGCGTATGCAAGCCCGGTGGATAAACCCAGGGCACCGTCCGCCAGACTCTCCTGCAACTGCGCGCGCATCGCGGTGATTTCACCCGGCGTGGCGGTACGGTGCAGGTCGTCCATATGGTTGCTGCGCAGCGCGGTGTGGCCGATCAGCGCCGCCACATTGACGGCCGGGTGGGCGTTTTCCACCGCCGCGCGGTAATCGCTGAACCGTGGGTAGGCAAAGGCCTCGGCGGTGCCCAGCAGGTTCATCGGGTCCGGCGGATCAGCCTGCAAGCTCACGGGCGAGGCGCTGATGCCGCAGTTGCCGACAATCACCGTGGTCACGCCCTGGCTCAGCTTGGGCAGCATCTGCGGGTGACGGATCACCACCGTGTCGTCGTGGGTGTGCACGTCGATAAACCCAGGCGCCAATACGCGCCCGGTGGCGTCGATTTCATGCTCGGCGCTGTCTCGGGACAGGTCGCCGATCTTCTCGATACGCCCCTCGTGCACCGCCACATCGGCGACATAGCCGGGGGTGTTGCTGCCATCAATGATCAGCGCCTGGCGGATCAGCGTGTGGTACTTCATTTCAATCTCCAAGCGGCAGGCTGTCAGGGCCGCCGCGATAATCGTCCAGGGCCAGCTTGATCCGTCGCAGGCGTTCCTGGTTGTCGTCCGGCATGGCCAAGGCCAGCTCGGTAGCGAGCACATCGATGGCCAACAGCATTCCGTAGCGCGCCGCCGTTGGCTTGTAGATAAAACTGGTTTCGGCCGGTTGCAGCGGCAGCAGCACGTCGGCCAACTGCGCCAGCGGGGAGTCCGGCAGGGTGATGGCGATGATTTTTGCGCCGTAGTTGCGCGCCAGCGCCACCACGCCCAATACCTCCGGGGTGATGCCGGTCAGCGAGCAGACGATCAGCGCATGCTCCGGCCCCAGGGTGGCGGCGGTCACGCGCATCATCACCGGGTCGTGGCAGGCGTTGATCGAGTAGCCCAGGCGCACCAGGCGCACTTGCAACTCGTCGCTGCACAGGCTCGACGGCCCGCCCATGCCGAACGCGTGGATCATCCGCGCATTGCCCAGCAGGCTCACGGCGTCGACAAAGCTGCGCTGGTTGAAACCGGACAGGTGCCGGCGCAACGTCGCCTCGATATCGCTGAGAATCTGCCGGTGAAACGCCGACTGCTCCGGCAGGCCCGCCGGGTCGAGGAACCGGCTGCCAACGCCGCTGGCCTGGGCCAGTTGCAGGCGCAGGTCACGCAGGTCGCGGCAGCCGACGCTGCGGGCAAAACGCGACAAGGTGGCGGTGCTGACCTCGGCCCGTTGGGACAATTCTTCCAGGCTAGCGGACGCTGCAAAGCCGACATCATCGAGCATCAGCTTGGCGATACGCCCTTCGCCGGCGCTGAAGGAATCCTGGCGGGCGCGGATCTGGTAGAGGATGTCCATCGGTTCGGCTCCGGGTTACAAGATGCAGGACAAACCATAAGTCAGACCGAAGGCGACCACCGAAATCAGGGTCTCCAGCACGGTCCAGGTCTTGAAGGTCTGGATCACCGTCATATTGAAGTATTCCTTGATCAGCCAGAAGCCGCCGTCGTTCACGTGGGAAAAGATTACCGAACCCGCGCCGGTGGCCAGCACCAGCAATTCCGGGTGTGGATAACCCAGGCCCATCGCAACCGGTGCGACCACGCCTGAGGCCGTGGTCATGGCCACGGTGGCCGAGCCGGTGGCGATGCGCATCAGCGCGGCGAACAGCCAGCCCATCACCAAAGGCGACAGGTTGAAGGCGTGGGCCAGGCCGAGGATTTCATTGGTGACCCCGGCGTCCACCAGAATCCGGTTCAAACCACCGCCCGCACCCACCAGCAAGGTGATGCTGGCCGTTGGTGCCAGGCACTCGTTGGTGAACTTGAGGATCGATTCGCGGTTGAAACCCTGGGCCAGGCCGAGGGTCCAGAAGCTCACCAAGGTCGCCACCAGCAGCGCAATCACCGAGTTACCGATAAACAACAGGAACTGGTTAAAGGCGGTGCCCGGTGTGGAAATCAGGTTGGCCCAGCCGCCGATCATCATCAGCACCACCGGTAACAGGATGGTGCCCATGGTCAGGGCGAAACTCGGCAGGCGGGAGCGCGGCTCGCGGTCGATGAACTGGCGCTCCAGCGGGTTTTCCGCGGGCAGGTGAATGTGCGGCACGATAAATTTGGCGTACAGCGGGCCGGCAATGATCGCGGTGGGTATGCCGATCAAAATTGCATACAGCACCGTCTGCCCGACCGAGGCGTTATAGGCCAGCACCGCCATCATCGCCGCCGGATGCGGCGGCACCAGCGCATGCACCACCGACAAGCCCGCCACCATCGGCAGGCCGACCATCAGGATCGACACGCCCACCCGCCGCGCCACGGTAAACGCGATCGGCACCAGCAACACAAAACCGACCTCGAAAAACAGCGGCAGCCCCACCAGGAACGCGATACACACCATTGCCCAGTGCGCGTTACGCTCGCCGAACCGGTTGATCAGCGTACGCGCCACCTGCTCGGCGCCACCGGACTCGGCCATCATCTTGCCGAGCATGGTGCCCAGCGCGACCACCAGCGCAATATGCCCCAGCGTCTTGCCGACCCCCGCCTCGTAGGAGCCCATTATCGTGTCCGCCGGCATCCCGGCCAACAGCGCCAGGCCGATAGACACCAGGGTGATGACGATAAACGGGTTGAGCCGGTAACGCGCGATCAATACGATCAATGCAATGATGGCGATGGCGGCGTAGATCAACAGCCAATACCCCGGTGATGCGGCCATGCGGTACTCCTCGGAAAGGGTCACGTCGAATAGGTTGTGAAAGTCATAAATCATTACCGAGGTGGATTTTCAATTTTTATGAAAGTAATTTTCGCCCACAGACACGCCCTGTCGCACAGGGATATGCCCTGGGTCAGTGGATGAAAATTCGGGGGGCGTTCTTACATGAAGATCGCCGGGCTGGAAACTCAACTGCGCAGGCCGAGTCTTAGACTGCACACCGACTCATGACCAGGAAAACCCAGAATGAATCGTAACCACCTGCTTGTCCCTTTCGCCGCCGGCGCGCTGTTGCTGGCCTTGGGCGGCACGGCTTCGGCCGATGAGAACGCGGCGCTGAAAAAATGCATGGACGGCGCCAACACCACCGCCGACATGGTCGATTGCAACGCCAAGGAAACCAAGGTGCAGGACGCGCGCCTGAATACCGCCTACAAAACCGCGATGACGGCGATGGAAGGCAACCGCAAGCAGCAATTGCAGGACGTACAGCGCCAGTGGCTCAAGTTTCGCGATGCCAATTGCGGCTTCATCGGCTCGGCCACCGGCGGCACCATTGATCAGGTCAACGGCTCCGGCTGCGTGCTGGACATGACCCAGACCCGCGCCCAGGAATTGGAAAACCTGGTCGGACCATGATCGTTCCCACGCTCTGCGTGGGAATGCATCCTGTGACGCTCCGCGTCACGATTTTAAGAGCGGATGCGGAGCGTCCAAAGCGGCGTTCCCACGCAGAGCGTGGGAACGATCATTGCGCTTCAACAACGGTCAGTCGTGCTGCACCCGCGCACGCTTGAGCAGTTTGCGGCAGCGCTCGGACAGGTGCAGCACCCGCAAATGCTTACCGGCCTTGGCGTAGCGCTCCCGCAAGGTCATCAACGCGGCAATCGCCGAATAGTCGACGAAGCTCAAGTGACGACAATCCAGCGTCACCTGGGCCGGGTCGTTGGCCGGATCGAACCGGTTCAGGAACGGCGTGGTCGAGGCAAAAAACAGCGTGCCGTGCACCCGATAGAGTTTGCTGCCGTCCGCTTCCATATGCTCGTCCGCGTACAGCTCACGCGCTTGCTGCCAGGCGAAGTTCAGCGCCGCAATCACAATCCCGCACAGCACTGCGGTCGCCAGGTCGGTGAACACGGTAATCACCGTCACCGCCATGATCACCAACACATCGTTCAGCGGCACCTTGTTGATCACCCGCAACGAAGCCCAGGCAAACGTCTGCTGAGACACCACGAACATCACGCCTACCAGCGCCGCCAGCGGAATGCGCTCGATCAGCGGTGACAGAAACAGAATGAACAACAGGATCATCACCCCGGCAAACACACCGGAGAAGCGCCCGCGCCCGCCGGAGCTGAGGTTGATCACGGTTTGACCGATCATCGCGCAGCCGCCCATGCCGCCAAATAAGCCCGAGACCATGTTGGCTGCGCCCAGGGCCACGCTTTCGCGGTCGGGGTAGCCGCGGGTTTCAGTGATTTCGTCGGTGAGGTTGAGGGTCAGCAGGGTTTCCAGCAGGCCGACCATGGCCATCAGGATCGCGTAGGGCGCGATGATGTGCAGGGTTTCGAGGGTCCAGGGAATCTGTGGCAGCGCGAAGGTCGGCAGGCCGCCGGCGATGTGGGCCATGTCGCCCAGGGTGCGGGTCGGCAGGCCGAGCAGGTACACCGCCAGACCTACGCCGAGGATCGCCACCAGGGCTGGCGGTACGGCGCGGGTCAGGCGCGGCAGCAGGTAGACGATGGCCATGGTTGCCGCGACCAGCCCGGTCATCACGTACAGCGGCGTGCCGCTGAGCCAGGTGTCACCGCTTTTGAAATGCTCCAGCTGCGCCAGGGCAATGATGATCGCCAGGCCGTTGACGAACCCGAGCATCACCGGGTGCGGCACCATGCGCACCAGCTTGCCCAGGCGCAACAGGCCGAAGGCGACCATGATCAACCCGCCCAGTAATACCGTGGCCAACAGATACTGCACGCCGTGCTGCACCACCAGCGCGACGATCACCACCGCCATCGAGCCGGCGGCCCCGGAGACCATGCCAGGCCGGCCGCCGAACAGCGCGGTGAGGGTGCAGATGATGAATGCGCCGTAAAGGCCCATCAGCGGGTTGAGATGAGCCACCAGGGCAAAGGCGATGCATTCGGGCAGCAAGGCAAAAGACGTGGTGAGTCCGGCCAGGGCGTCGGCGCGCAGACGGGTGAGGTTCATTGAAGTACCGGGGAGTTGCGGGGGATAAGGCTGGGGATGGTACGGAATTGGGCGGGGTGGGGCTAGTGTTGGGTAAGACCGTTGGACCGTGTCGCCCCTTTCGCGAGCAAGCCCGCTCCCACATTTGACCGCATTCCAAAGTTGGAACTCGGTCAAATGTGGGAGCGGGCTTGCTCGCGAAAGGGCTAGCCTCGGTCTCAAGCGAACATCAAACCATCTCGTTGCGAATCCACTCAACTACGGAGGTCCGCTTCGGCGCCCACCCCAGCAATTCCCGCGCATGCTTGCCGCGCACCCGGCTGTTGGAGCCCAGGCCATAGTTGGCCATTTCATAACCCCACTCGGCCTCGGCATCCGCCAATGGCCAATCCTGTGGTTTACCCAGCTTCAGCGCTTCGGCAATCGCGGTGGTCATGTCGACAAACGCCGCTTCGCCACTCTCCACAAAGTAGAAAGTGCCCGGCACATTCTTTTCCAGCGCCAGCAGGTACAACGCAACCACGTCTTCAATGTGCACGTTGGACCAGATGTTCTGCCCGGTGCTCACATGCCGCACTACACCGCTTTTGCGTGCCTGCTTGAGCAAGCGTGGCAACTGCACGCTGTCGCGCTTGACGCCCAGGCTGTGACCGTAGATCAGGGTGTTGCAGATCACTGCCGAGTTCACGCCATCTTTGGCGGCAGCCAGGATCAGGTTGTCGATGGCCACGCGAGCAGCCTTGTCGACAGTCGGAGCCGGCAGGTTGTCTTCAAAGTAGATGACATCGCTGGACTTACCGCCCGACGCATCGCCGACGATGCTCGAACCGCTGGTGTGCAGGAAGGTTTTGTTGGAGCCGCGCAACGCGGCCAGCAAGGTTTCCACGGCGCCGCGATGGTCACTGCTGGCGGCGTTGATCACCGCGTCAGCTTTCTTCGCCTGCTCGGTCAACAGCGCGCTGTCATCCAGCGTACCGATTACCGGCGTGATGCCCAGTGCAGTCATTTCCGCAGCCTGTTCGGTGCTGCGCACCAGGCCGGTGACGTTATGGCCGGCCTTGACCAGGCCAGTAGCGATGGAACCGCCGATAAAACCGGCAGCGCCGGTGATGAATACGTTCATGGAGGTGTCTCCCTGCGTGAGTAATTGATGGCGTCAGTATTGCGGACCTATCCATTCCGAATAAGTCCGCATTGCCCAATTCACTCTTGCGCAGGGGTCACGAATCAACGGGCGTAGCTGGACAGCTTGCCTTGGATAAAGTCCAGGAAGCACTGGATGCGCAAGGCCAATTGCGAGTTGCGGTAGTACACGGCATTGATCGGCTGGCGATAGCCGCTGTTGAACTCTGCCAGCACCGGTATCAGGCGCCCGCTTTTGATGTCCTGGGCGGTCATGAAGTCCGAGAGACAGGTGATGCCCTGCCCTTCCAGCGCCAGTTGGCGCAAGGTTTCACCGCTGGAGGCGGCGACGCCCGGCTGGATCTGCCAGCGATCGCCGTGCACATGGCGCAGCGGCCAGTGGTTCAGGGTTTCGGTCTGGGTGAAACCGAGCAAGGTGTGTTCGGCCAGTTCGGCAACGGTGCTGGGCGTACCGTGCTGTTCCAGATACGCCGGGCTGGCGAGGATATGCAGCGGGCTGCATCCCAGTGAGCGGGCGTGAAGGGTCGAGTCGGCCAGGGCACCGATGCGAATCGCGATGTCGGTGCTTTGCTCCAGCAGGTCGATGATCAGGTCGTTGCTGTTCAGCTCCAGCTGGATGTCCGGGTACAGGCCACGAAACTCGGCGATGTACGGCACGATCGCATGCAGCATGAACGGCGACGCCGCGTTGATCCGCAGGCGCCCCGACGGAGTTTGCTGGCGCGACGACAGGCGTTCTTCCAGGTCGTCCATCTGCTCGAGGATCACCTTGGCCCGCTCAAAGAAATACTTGCCCTCTTCGGTCAGGTCCATGCGCCGGGTGGTGCGGTTGATCAGGGTGGTGTCGAGCTTGGCTTCCAGGCGCGACAAGGTGCGGCTGACCGCCGACGGCGTCTGCCCGACCTGTTCGGCTGCGGCGGAAATCGACCCGCATTCAATCACGCAGACGAAGATCTGTAGCTCATCGGATCGGGCTTTCAACGTGAATCCTCTTTATAGCGGCTGCACGGATACTAGCCGCATTACAGACTCAGGTTAAACACCTGTGCCAGATGCTGTTCATAACGCGCCACGTCGGCTTCGATGGCCGGGCGTTTCATCACGTCCACACAGAGGAAGGTCGGCAGGCCGATCATGCCGAGGAACTCGTTGGCCTTGTGGAACGGGAAATACACCGCGTCCACGCCCTTGGCTTCGAAGAAGTCGGTGGGGTCGTCGAACGCTTGCTGAGGAGCGTTCCAGGTCAGGGACAGCATGTATTGCTTGCCCTGGATCAGGCCACCGCTGCCGTATTTCTGCGACGAGTCGGAGCGGGTGCGGCCGTCGCTGGCGTACAGGCTGCCATGGCCTTCGGTGAAGACTTCATCGATGTACTTCTTGACGATCCACGGAGCGCCCATCCACCAGCCGGGCATCTGGTAGATGATCACGTCGGCCCAGAGGAATTTGGCGACTTCTTCGGCCACGTCGTAGCCGGCGTCGATGTGGGTTTCCTTGACGTCGATGCCGCCACGGTCCAGTACCGCCAGGGCGGCTTCATGCAGGGTGCTGTTGTAGCGACCGTCGGAATGGGCGAATTTCTTACCGCCGTTGAGCAGGAGTACTTTTTTCATAGGGGGTGCCTAAAGATTAAAAATGTCTGAAGGCAGGGTAACGGGGTCGGTGCTTTGGAATAAGCGTCCCGGCGGCAAAATACATTTGACCAAGGCGCACGAATCAACGGCATATTGTTAACCACTGATCAGCAGATGACCTCCCAGCGCGGCCATGCCGATAAAGAACACCCGCTTGAACAGCACGGCACTGATGCGCTGGCGCAGGGCCTGGCCCAGCCACATCCCGAGCAGCGCGGGAACCAGCGCCAGCAACGAGGCGTTCAATTCGCCGCCGCCCAGGCTGCCACGCCAGAACAGCCCGGCTGCCAGCGCCAGGGTCGACACGGTGAACGATAGCCCCAACGCTTGCACCAGCTGATCGCGGTTCAAGCCCAACGCTTGCAGATACGGCACCGCCGGTATCACGAACACCCCAGTGGCCGAGGTGATGACCCCGGTCAGCACGCCGCACAGCGGGCCCAGCCAACGCTCGGTGGCCGGGCTTACCTTGAACGTCGGCAGCAACAGCCCGCTCAAGGCATACACCAGCAGCGCGCCGCCCAACGCCCGCACCACCCAATGCCCGCCATCCATGCCCAGCCACACCGAGCCCAGCCCGGTGCCGAGGAAAATCAGCAGGAGCATCGGCCACAGGCGTTTGATCAACGCGCTCAGGTGACCGCCGAAGGCCAGTTGCCAGAGGTTGGTGACGGTGGACGGGATGATCAGCAACGCCGCAGCCTGCGCCGGTAACATAGCCAGGCCGAGCATGCCCATGGCGACGGTGGGCAGGCCCAGGCCGATGACGCCCTTGACCGTACCGGCCAGCAGGAAGGTGCCGACCACCAGCAATGTCAGGGCCGGGCCGAGGTTTTGGTAGAACGCGAGTAAGGTATTCATGGGTCGATTTTGCAGGTTTGGGTGATGTCTGAAAATTCGCCATATACTGAGGCAGCCTCTTGTTTTGCATGAGGCAGATGGCCTCTTCGCGAGCAAGCCCGCTCCCACATTTTGAAAGGGTTCACAGATCTAAATGTGGGAGCGGGCTTGCTCGCGAAGAGGCCCGTACAGACACTGAGATCCCCAGCACATGCACTTTGACCTGATCGACCTGCGCCTGTACCTGCACATCCTCGACACCGGCAATATCACCGCCGGCGCCGGCCGCAGCCATTTGTCCCTGGCGGCGGCGAGTGCGCGGATCCGGGCGATGGAGGCCTCGCTGGGTATCGAGTTCCTGGAACGTGGCCGCCGTGGCGTCACCCCGACTGCTGCGGGCAAAGCCCTCGCCCGTCACGCCCGCCTGCTGTTGCAGCAAGCCGATCACCTGCAGCAAGACCTCGCGGGATACGCCAACGGCGTCAAAGGCCAGGTGCGCCTGCTGTGCAACACCACCGCCCTGAGCGAATACCTGCCGGAACTGTTGGCGGACTTTCTGCACGAGCACCCCAACCTCGACATCGACCTGCAGGAACTGCCAAGCCTGCGCATCACCCACGCCTTGCGCCAGGGCGCGGCAGACCTGGGGATTATTTCCGACGCAGTAGATACCCACGGCCTGCAAACCCTGCCCTTTCGCGACGACCCGCTGGTGCTGATCATGCCGCTGGATCACCCGCTGGCCGGGCGCACCGTGAGTTTTATCGACAGCTTGCAGTATGACTACGTGGGCCTGGCCGCCGACAGCGCGCTGGCGGTGTACCTGGAGGAACAGGCATTGCACGCAGGCTTTCGCTTGCAGACACGCATCCGTGCAGATGGGTTTGACGGGCTGATTCGCATGGTCGCCCGGGGCGCCGGGCTGGGGATCGTGCCCCTGGCGGCGCTGGAACGCTGGCCGTTGGAGCGGCGCTTCAAGGCCCAACCCCTGAGCGAGGATTGGGCCTGTCGCAAACTGCTGTTATGCGCCCGCGAGTTCGAGCAATTGCCCGGTTACGCCGCCCAACTGCTAAACGCCCTCTCCCCCTGTAGGAGCGAGCTTGCTCGCGAAGCACGTCAACGATAACGCGGGCTTTCTGATTTAACCCGGCGCCCTCGGGTTTTTCGCGAGCAAGCTCGCTCCTACAAGGTTTTGGCGACCCTTGCGGAAGAACACGTAGTACACCGCCGACAGAATCAGCAGGAACGGCACCCCGAACACCAGCGTCATCTTGAACGCATCGGTGAAAAACGTGGTGATCATCACCGCGCCCATCAGCACCAGGCCCAGCAGCGTGCTGTAGGGAAACAGCGCCAGCTGGAACGACAGCTTCGCCCCGCCGTGACGCTTGCGGTAGCGGCGGAAAAACAGGTGCGTGAGGAAGATCATGAACCAGGTGAAGATCGCGCCAAACATCGAGATCGCCATCATCAGGGTGAACGAGCTTTCCGGGTACACCACGTTCAGCAGGGTCGCCAGGGCAATGCCCGAGCTGGACAGCAACAAGGCGTTCAACGGGATCCCGCTCTTGCTCAAGGCGCCCATGGACTTGGGCGCAAAACCGGCGCGCGACAGGCTGAACATCATGCGGGTGGTGATGTAGAGCTGGCTGTTCATCGCCGACAGCGCAGCGATCAGGATCACGAAGTTCATCACCCCGGTGGCGCCGGGAATGCCGATGGTCTGCATCACCGTGACGAACGGGCTCTGGGCGTGGCCAGCCTGGTTCCACGGCACGATGGCCAACATCAGCGCCAGGGTCAGCAGGTAGAACACCACCAGCCGTACGATGGTCGCGCGGAAGGCTTTTTTCACCGCCTGCTCCGGGTCGGCCGCTTCACCGGCGGCCACCGCGATCATTTCCACGCTCAGGTAACTGAAGATCGAGACGATCACCGCAATCCACATGCCGCTCAACCCGTTCGGGAAAAAGCCGCCGTGGGCCGCGTAGTTCTGCACACCGTAATCCGGATTGCCGGAGCCGAACACCACGTACACCGCGAGGATGATGAAGCCAACGATGGCGCTGATCTTGATCGTGGAGAACCAGTACTCAAAGTTGCCGAAGGTCTTGACGCTGATGGCGTTGAGTACGATCAGCACGCTGGAAAACGAGACAATCCACACCCATTCCGGCACGTTGGCAAACCAGTACTTCATGTACATCGCCACCGCCGTGACCTCGGCGCCCACCGCCAGCACAATCGCCGCCCAGTACGCATAGCGCACCAGGAAACCGGCCAGCGGGCTGACGTAAAATTCGGCATACGCGCCGAAGGAGCCCGAGGTGGAATGCGCCACGGTCATCTCCGCCAGGCAGCCCATCAACAGCAAAGTGATCAGCGCACCGATGGCATAGCTCACCAGCACGCTGGGCCCGGCATAGCCGATGGCGTAGGCGCTGCCCATGAACAGCCCGGTGCCGATGGCGCCACCGATGGCGATCATGCTCATCTGGCCGGAAGTGAGCTGGCGCCTGAGGCCCAGTTCGCGATTGGTGATTTCGGCAAAGCCTTGGTCTGGCGTGGTCACGTGGCGTGCCCCTTTATTATTGTGATTGCACTGCTTTTCTGGATGAAACACTGTCCCCTGTGGGAGCGGGCTTGCTCGCGAATGCGGTGTGCCAGTCAATACATCAGGGACTGATGGACCGCATTCGCGAGCAAGCCCGCTCCCACATTTTTTGCTCTGCGTTTACTCAGGTGACGCTGTGGCGAACCTTGAACTGCGGCTGGTCCCAGGTTCTCTGATCGAGAATCTCACCCAGGATTTCCACCGCATCCCACACTTCAGCAAAGCTGGTGTACAGCGGGGTAAACCCGAACCGCATGATCCGCGGCTCACGATAATCACCAATCACGCCACGAGCGATCAAGGCCTGGATAACCGCATAGCCTTCCGGGTGTTCGAAGCTGACATGGCTACCCCGTCGGGCATGCTCACGCGGGGTGATCAGGGTCAGGTCGTGGGCGGCGCAACGGCTTTCCACCAACTCGATAAACAGGTCGGTCAACGCCAGGGATTTAGAGCGCAAGCTGGCCATATCGGTCTGGGCGAAAATATCCAGGCCACACTCCACCATCGCCAGCGAGGTAATCGGCTGGGTGCCGCACAGGTAGCGGGCGATGCCCTGGCTCGGGGCATAACGCGATTCCATGGCGAACTGTCGGGTATGCCCGAACCAGCCCGACAGCGGCTGCGTAACCACATCCACCAGCGCCGGGTTGACCCACACAAACGCCTGGGAGCCGGGCCCGCCGTTGAGGTATTTGTAAGTGCAACCAATCGCATAATCGGCACCGGCCTGATGCAGGTCGATCGGCACCGCGCCCGCCGAATGCGCCAGGTCCCAGATCGCCAGCGCGCCACATTCATGGCTCAAGGCAGTCTGGGCCTGCATGTCGTACATGTAGCCGGTCTTGTAGTTGACGTGGGTGAGCATCACCACGGCCGTGTCCTGGTCGATGGCTTTCGGCAGTTCGTCCGGGCTGTTGACCAGGCGCAGGGAGTAGCCCTGTTGCAGCAGTTCGGTGAGGCCTTCGGCGATGTACAGGTCGGTGGGGAAATTGCTCGCTTCGCTGACGATCACCTTGCGGCTTGGCGCGCGTTCGCGTTGCACGGTCAGCGCGGCGCTGAGCACTTTGAACAGGTTGATGGAGGTGGTATCGGTGATCACCACTTCACCGTCGCGGGCACCGATCAGCGGTGCCAGGCGATTGCCCAGGCGCTGGGACAGGTCGGCCCAGCCGGCACTGTTCCAACTGCGAATCAGCCCATTGCCCCACTCCTCGGCGATCACCGCTTGCGCCCGTTCCAGTGCCGCTACCGGGCGCGCACCGAGGGAGTTGCCGTCGAGGTAGATGACCCCGGCCGGCAAGGCGAATTGGTTGCGCAATGGCGCCAGCGGATCCTGGGCGTCGAGGGTCAGGCAATGGGTGCGGGTGGTCATGGTCAGTCCTGTTGTTGTAGTAACAATGAGCCAAATAATGAACGAAGCTTTAGAGAATTTTCGTGCAAAGTGGTGGGCAACAGGTTAATTAAGCTGTAGGAAATTCGAATTTAACCCCCAAACACGCGGATTTATTCTAACCATGATTCTCGACGCCACCGACCTGCGCCTTCTGCATTTCCTGCAACAGGATGGCCGTATCAGTAACCAGGAACTGGCGGAGAAAGTCGCCCTGTCGCCGTCGGCCTGCCTGCGGCGTTTGCGCCTGCTGGAAAGCGAGGGAATCATCAGTGGTTATCGGGCGGTGTTGAACGCCGAGCAGTTGGGGATTGAGCTGGAGGCCATCGTCCACCTGTCGTTACGCCAGGATGTGGAGGATTGGCACGAGACGTTTATCAAGAAGGTACAGGGGTGGCCGGAGGTGGCCAGTGCGTACGTGATTACCGGGGCGAGCAATTATGTGCTGCGGGTGCAGGCGCGCAACCTCAAGCACTTTTCGGATTTCATTGTGAACCACCTGAACCGCACGGCGGGGGTGATGGATATTCGCTCGGAGATCGTGTTGCAGAAGATCAAGGATCGGGATGATCTGCTCGACCTGGTTGTTCGCAAATAGGCCAAACGATACAGAGCCAATGTGGGAGCGGGCTTGCTCGCGAAGGCGGAGTGTCAGTCACCGGAAATATTGACTGATCCACCGCATTCGCGAGCAAGCCCGCTCCCACATTTTTTTACCGCGTTCAGTCTTCGAGGGCGCGCACTCGCTGCATGCGCTTTTGTTCTACCGGCGCCGCCGCAGGCTGCAACTCAAAGTCAAAATCAATCTGCGCAAACTGCCCTTCCACACCAAATTCCTTCGCCAGGTTCGCGTCCTCGCTGAAGCGAATTTCGGCGATCAACTCATCCCGCGTCGCATAGGCAAAATCATCATGCAGGTACGGATCATCCGACAGGTTGATCTGCGTGGTCAGGTGCCGATGGCCCGGCGCCGAGATGAAGAAGTGGATATGCGCCGGCCGCTGGCCATGGCGCCCCAACTGGTCCAGCAACTGCTGGGTCGGGCCGGTCGGCGGGCAGCCATACCCCGACGGCACGATGCTGCGAAAACGGTAGTTGCCCTGGGCATCGGTCTCGATTCGCCGACGCAGGTTGAACTCCGACTGCGTGCTGTCAAACCACGAATACGTACCACCGGTATTGGCCTGCCATACATCGACAATCGCCCCCGCCAACGGCTTGCCATTGGTGTCGCGCACCTGGCCCTGCATGAACAGCGGCACGCCCGGGTCCTGCCCGTCGTCCAGCCGCGCCTCGAACTTGGACAGCGGCGCACCGGCCACATACAGCGGGCCTTCGATGGTGCGCGGGGTACCGCCGGATTTGCCGGCTTCCTCGTCCGCCGCGTCCATCAGCATGTCCAGGTAATGCTCCAGGCCCAACCCTGCCGCGAGCAAGCCGGCTTCCTGGTTCTTGCCCAGTTCGTTGAGGTAGTTGACCGCCTTCCAGAACTCTTCCGGGGTCACTTCCAGGTCTTCGATGATGTTCACCGTGTCCCGCAGGATCCGGTAGATCAGCGCCTTGGCCCGTGGGTTGCCGCCGTCGTTAAGGTTGCCGCTGGCTTCTTCGAGAAACTGTTGGGCGTGAGCAGTCTGAGAAAGTCGGATGGACATGGTGCAATCCTCATCTTGTAATTATTAGGTGAAAAAACAGACTCAGCGATCATCCTCACGGATCGACGATGGATGCCGGCACAGGGCATTCACTTCGATGGCCATGTAAGGATAAAGCGGCAGTTGCATCAACAGGTCATGCAGTTCCTGCACGCTGTCGACATCGAACACGCTGTAGTTGGCGTACAGCCCGGCGATGCGCCACAGGTGGCGCCATTTGCCTTGCTCCTGCAGCCGCTGGGAGAAGGCTTTTTCTTCAGCCTTGAGGCCGGCAGCGCACTCGGGGTTCATGTCGACGGGCAGGTTCACGGTCATTTTTACGTGGAACAACATCGCAGGTGTCCTCTTGTTAGTTATCGCGACGGAAGAACGCCAGGCGCTCTTCATCGATGGCCAGGCCCAGGCCCGGAGCGGTGGAGACATGCAGGTGGAAATCGCGGTACACCAGCGGCTCGGCGAGGATGTCTTCGGTGAGCAGCAGCGGGCCGAACAGCTCGGTGTCCCACGCCAGTTTGTTCAAGGTGAGAAAGGCATGGGCCGAGGCCAGGGTGCCGATACCGCCTTCAAGCATGGTGCCGCCGTACAGGCCGATACCCGCCGCTTCGGCAATCGCTGCGGTGCGCAATACCGCACGCGGCCCGCCGTTTTTGGCGATCTTCAGGGCGAACACCGAGGCCGCGCCTTCGCGGGCCAGGTTGAAGGCATCTTCCACGCATTCGATGGACTCGTCGGCCATGATCGGCGCCGGGCTCGACAGGTTGAGCCGCACCATGCCGCCGCGGTTGTTGCGCGAGATCGGTTGTTCGATCAGGTCGATACCGTTGTCCCCCAGCACCTTGCAGGCGCGCAGGGCCACGGCTTCGTCCCAGGCCTGGTTGACGTCGACCCGCACACTGGCGCGGTCGCCCAGGGCTTTTTTGATCGCGATGACGTGGGCCAGGTCCTGGCTGACTTCACCGGCGCCGATCTTCAATTTGAAAATGCGGTGGCGGCGCAGGTCGAGCATCTTCTCGGCCTCGGCGATGTCTTTTTCGGTGTTGCCGCTGGCCAGGGTCCAGGCCACCGGCAAGGCGTCCCGCACGCGGCCGCCGAGCAATTCGCTGACCGGCAGGTTCAGGCGTTTGCCGAGGGCATCGAGCAAGGCGCTTTCGATACCCGACTTGGCAAAGGTGTTGCCCCGGATGCTGCGCTCCAGGCGCAACATGGCGGCATTGATGTTGCTCGCGTCCTGGCCGAGCAGCAGCGGCGCGAAGTGCCGGTCGATGTTGATCTTGATGCTGTCGGGGCTTTCATTGCCGTAGCTCAGGCCACCGATGGTGGTGGATTCACCAATGCCTTCGATACCGTCGGCGCAGCGCACGCGGATGATCACCAGGGTCTGGTTCTGCATCGTGTGCATCGCCAGTTTGTGCGGGCGGATGGTAGGGAGATCGACGATGATGGTCTCGATCGACTCGATGGCGCAAATCGGCATGGCAATACCCGTTGGGTTCTTTATAGATTTGGCCTGATTCTGTTCCGGATCTCTGCTGGCTTCCAATATAGAATGAGTCTCGAACAATACCCTTAAGGTATGAATGGAGTCTTTATGGAACTGCGCCATCTGCGTTACTTCCAGGTGCTGGGGGAAACCCTCAACTTCACCCGCGCCGCCGAACGCCTGCACATTGCCCAGCCGCCGCTGAGCCGGCAGATCCAGCAATTGGAGGACGAACTGGGTGTGGTGCTGCTGGAGCGCGGGCGCCCGTTGCGCCTGACCGAAGCCGGGCGGTTTTTCTATGAGCACGCCAATGTGCTGCTGGAGCAACTGGGCAAGGTGTGTGACAACACCCGGCGCATCGGCCTTGGGCAGAAAACCTGGCTGGGCATCGGTTTTGCGCCGTCGACGCTGTACGGCGTGCTGCCGGAGTTGATTCGCCGGCTGCGCAGCCACGATGGCCTGGAGCTGGAGTTGGGCCTGTCGGAGATGACCACGCTGCAACAGGTTGAAGCTCTCAAGGCCGGGCGGATTGACGTGGGCTTCGGGCGGATTCGCATCGACGACCCGGCCATTGTGCAGCGGGTGTTGGTGGAGGACCGGTTGGTGGCGGTGTTGCCCGCCGGACATCCCCTGCTGGGTGCCCCGGCCACCCTGGCGCAATTGGCCGCTGAACCCTTCGTGCTGTATCCCGGCAACCCGCGGCCGAGCTACGCCGACCATGTGATCGCGCTGTTCGATGCCCATGGCTTGAGCCTGAAGGTTTCGCAGTGGACCAACGAATTGCAGACCGCCATTGGTCTGGTCGGCGCAGGCATGGGCGTGACCCTGGTACCCGCCTCGGTGCAGGTGCTGCACCGCGCAGACATTGGCTACACGCCGGTGGTGGAGGCCACCGCCACTTCGCCGATCATTCTCAGCCGGCGGATCAATGACCAGTCGCCGGGGCTCAGTCATTGCCTGCAACTGGTGGAAGAGTTGATTTAAAAGAACACCACACATCCAATGTGGGACCGGGCTTGCTCGCGAATGCGCAGTGTCAGTCACCGAATGAGTTGGCTGATGCACCGCATTCGCGAGCAAGCCCGCTCCCACAGTTGATCTCCGTTGTTTTTGCGTAAGGTGTTCATCCACGCATACGCCGGGCGTCGTTGCGTTGCAGGGTCTGGCTGGGGGATTCGTCGAACAGCTTGCGGTATTCGGCCGAGAATCGCCCCAGATGAGTAAAGCCCCAGCCCAGGGCGATTTCGGAGATGGTGCGCGTGGAGCCATGTTCGAGGATTTGCTGGCGCACGGCACCCAGGCGGTATTTCTTCAGATAGGCCATGGGTGACAGGGCGAAGTATTTGCGAAAGGCATCGAACAGCTTGAAGCGCGACACGCCCGCCGCCGCCTCCAGATCCTCCAGGTGCACCGCTTCCCGGGCGTTGTCGTGGATGTACTGTCGGGCACGAATCAAATAGTGCGGCAGCTTCACCCCCAGCACGTCCCGCAGCTCTTCGGAATAGTTGTTCGGCTGGGCCAGGATCAGGCCCTTGATCAGCGAGCTTTCCAGGTCCCGGGTAAACGCCACCTGGTCATACAGCTCGCTGCTGCGCTCCAGTTCGGCGATGAAATACCGCGCCATGCGCCACCACGACGCGGAAGCGCCGTCCACCGCGTCCATCGCCGACTCGAAGCGCAGCGGCGCTTCAATCGGCCGCTGCAGCAGGCCCTCCAGGGATTCGCTCATCGCCGCGCGGGTGATCACCACCTGCAACTTGCGGCAGTCGCCGGAGATCTCCAGCACCTGATGTTCGTTGGGCGAGATGATCACGCCCTGGTCACGGTTGGAGCTGAGCCGCACGCCGTTCTTGCTCAGTTCCTGCTCGCCCACCAGCGGCAGGGTCAGGCTGTAGCTGCTGAAGTGCTCGGCGTCTTCGATGTCGATGGTGACGTCGGTGCCGTATTCGATAATCCCCAGCGTCGTGGCGCGGGACTTGAACACATTGGCGCTGTGGTGAAAGCGGATGCGCTCCGGCGTCGCGGTTTGCAGGCGGTGCGGCCCGCAAATGCCGGACATCCAGCTGCAGGCGCCTTCAAGGTCGAAGCGCTCGATACGTATATCGCGTGTATTGCTACTCATCACGGGGCACCCACGGCAATTGTGGCCGGCGCGCTCTGACGGCGCGTCCTGGTAGATCGACAGCAAGTTTTGCGCCACGCCAGCGGGATCGCCACTGGGTGGATAGCAACCGTCGACTAAGTGGATAACAAGCAGACTTTTCCGACAATCGCCTTGCAAGACAGTAGCGCATTCCGCCACCGCCCTGCACCGCCGTGGGTATTTCGTGCCCAACTAAGTGGCCCACCTTCCCCCATTAACCGGATAGCCCGGTGCCCCGCCGCAGCCTCTTAATGGCTTACCCGTTTAGCCATTATCAAAAAAGGTGCCTCCCATGAGTGGTGCAAGAAGCGTCGAGCAGTGGAAAAGCTTTATCGAAGGCTGCCTGGACTTCCGTCCGGTGGATGAGGTGTTCCGCATCGCCCGGGACATGTTCACCGAGCCGGAGTTGTTCGAGCTGGAAATGGAGCTGATCTTCGAAAAAAACTGGATCTATGCCTGTCACGAGAGCGAACTGGCCAACAAGCACGACTTCGTGACGATGCGCGCCGGGCGCCAGCCGATGATCATCACCCGCGACGGCGAAGGCCAGCTCAACGCGCTGATCAACGCCTGCCAGCACCGGGGCACCACCCTGACCCGAGTCGGCAAGGGCAACCAGTCCACCTTCACCTGCCCGTTCCATGCCTGGTGCTACAAGAGCGATGGCCGGCTGGTGAAGGTCAAGGCGCCGGGGGAATACCCGGAAGGCTTCGACAAGGCCACTCGCGGCCTGAAAAAAGCGCGGATCGAGAGCTACAAGGGCTTCGTCTTCATCAGCCTCGACGTGAACGGCACCAACAGCCTGGAAGACTTCCTCGGCGACGCCAAAGTGTTCTTCGACATGATGGTCGCCCAATCGGCCACCGGTGAGCTGGAAGTGCTGCCGGGCAAGTCCGCCTACACCTACGACGGTAACTGGAAACTGCAAAACGAGAACGGCCTGGACGGTTATCACGTCAGCACCGTGCACTACAACTACGTGGCCACGGTGCAGCATCGCCAGCAGGTCAATACGGAAAACGGCACCGGCTCGGGCACGACACTGGACTACAGCAAACTCGGCGCCGGCGACGCGAACACCGATGACGGCTGGTTCGCCTTCAACAATGGCCACAGCCTGTTGTTCAGCGACATGCCCAACCCCACCGTGCGTTCGGGCTACGCCACCATCATGCCGCGCCTGATCGAAGAACACGGCCAGCAAAAAGCCGAATGGATGATGCACCGCCTGCGCAACCTGAACATCTACCCGAGCCTGTTCTTCCTCGACCAGATCAGCTCGCAGCTGCGGATCATCCGCCCTATCGCATGGAACAAGACCGAAATCATCAGCCAGTGCCTGGGGGTGAAGAACGAGTCTGGCGCCGACCGTGAAAACCGTATTCGCCAGTTCGAGGATTTCTTCAACGTCTCGGGCATGGGCACGCCGGATGACCTGGTGGAGTTCCGCGAAGCCCAGCGCGGCTTCCAGGGCCGTCTGGAACGCTGGAGCGATATTTCCCGCGGCAGCCATCGCTGGGAAACCGGGCCGACACCCAACAGCGAATCCATCGGTATCCAGCCGGCGATGACCGGCACCGAATTCACCCACGAAGGGCTGTACGTCAACCAGCACCGCAACTGGCAGAAATTCCTGCTGGACGGGCTCGACCAGCAAGCCCTGAAACTGCGGGAGGTGGAATGATGAATGCGCAACTGCAGTACCGGATCGAGCAGTTTTTTTACCGTAAATCCGAGCTGTGCGATGCCCAGGATTGGGACGCCTACGTGCAGTTGTTCGACCCGCAGAGTGAATTCCACCTGCCGCAGTGGGATTCGGAACATGTCTACACCCGCGACCCGAAGCGCGAAATGTCGTTGATCTACTACGCCAACCGCTCGGGGCTGGAGGATCGGGTGTTTCGCCTGCGCACGGGCAAGGCCGCGTCGGCCACGCCGATGCCGAGGACGCTGCATTTGATCAACAACGTGCGGATTGCCGAGCAACCGGACGGGCTGCTGGAGGTGAAGTTGAACTGGCATACGTTGTTCTATCGGCTGGCGACGTCGGAGCAGTTCTACGGCAGCGCCACTTACAGCCTCAAGCCCGATGGCGACAGTTGGTTGATCACCCGCAAGCATGCGCTGCTGCTCAACGACACCATCAACTCGGTGCTGGATTTCTATCACCTGTGACCTGATGCATTACACCTGTGGCGAGGGAGCTTGCTCCCGCTGGACCGGGTTGGCGCTCCAGTGCGTAGCGCTCCCGGCTTTTTGGGGCTGCTGCGCAGCCCAGCGGGAGCAAGCTCCCTCGCCACAGGTAAATCGCAGGCATAGAAAATCAAACTCGCGGAGTTCTGCGAATGAATCACAAAGTGGCCTTCAGTTTTGCCGACGGCAAGACCCTGTTTTTCCCGGTGGGCGCCAATGAGATCCTGTTGGATGCAGCCTTGCGCAACGGCATCAAGATCCCGCTCGACTGCCGCGAAGGCGTATGCGGCACCTGCCAGGGCCGCTGCGAGTCCGGCGATTTCACCCAGGACTACGTAGACGAGGAAGCCCTCTCCAGCCTCGATCTGCAACAACGCAAAATGCTCAGCTGCCAGACCCGGGTCCAATCCGATGCGGCGTTCTACTTCGATTTTGATTCCAGCCTGTGCAACGCGCCGGGGCCGGTCCAGATCCGCAGCACGGTGAGCAATGTGCAGCAGGTGTCGCCCAGCACGGCGATCCTGCACCTGCAGCTTGAAGCGCCATTGGATTTCCTGCCCGGCCAATACGCCCGCCTGTCGATTCCCGGCACCGACAGTTGGCGCTCCTACTCTTTCGCCAACCGCCCGGGCAATCAGTTGCAGTTCCTGATCCGCCTGCTGCCCGATGGCGTGATGAGCAACTACATTCGCGAACGCTGCCAGGTCGGTGATGAGTTGCTGCTGGAAGCGCCATTGGGTGCCTTCTACCTTCGGCATGTCACCCGACCGCTGGTGTTGGTGGCCGGTGGCACTGGTTTATCGGCGCTGCTGGGCATGCTTGACGACCTGGCCGCCAGCACCTGCCAACAGCCGGTGCACCTGTATTACGGCGTGCGGGGTGCGGCCGATTTATGCGAGGCAACACGCATAAAAGCCTACGCCGATACGATCCCGGGGTTTCGCTACACCGAGGTACTCAGCGACCCACCTTCGGACTGGGCCGGCAAACGCGGCTACCTCACTGAGCATTTCGACCTGGCCGAATTGCGGGATCAATCGGCAGATATGTACGTCTGCGGCCCCCCTCCGATGGTCGAATCCATCAAACAATGGCTGCTGGATCAGGCACTTGATGGCGTTCAGCTGTATTACGAAAAGTTTACCGAGAGTAATATCTGACCCCTCAGCGGTTTGAGGGGCTGGTTCGGTGTGCGATCAACCCTGAAAAAAACAAGTAGAAGGGAATGTTAATGGCGGATGACATGGTTAACCCGGTGGGCCTCAAGCGTGGCCTGAAGAACCGGCATATTCAGCTGATTGCCTTGGGAGGGGCGATCGGGACCGGGCTGTTCCTAGGCTCGGCGGGCGTGCTCAAGTCGGCGGGGCCGTCGATGATCCTGGGCTATGCGGTAGCCGGGTTCATCGCGTTCCTGATCATGCGCCAGCTGGGCGAAATGATCGTCGAGGAACCGGTGGCCGGCTCCTTCAGCCACTTCGCCCACAAGTACTGGGGCGGTTACGCAGGCTTCCTCGCCGGCTGGAACTACTGGGTACTCTACGTGCTGGTGGGCATGGCCGAGCTGACAGCGGTGGGCAAGTACATCCAGTTCTGGTGGCCGGAAATTCCGACCTGGGTCAGTGCGGTGGTGTTCTTTGTGCTGGTCAACCTGATCAACACCCTCAACGTGAAGTTCTTCGGTGAGACCGAGTTCTGGTTCGCGATCATCAAGGTGGTGGCGATTGTCGGCATGATCGTGCTCGGCTGCTACCTGCTGTTCAGCGGCACCGGCGGCCCGCAGGCCTCGGTGAGCAACCTGTGGAGCCACGGCGGGTTCTTCCCGAATGGCGGCATGGGGCTGTTGATGTCCATGGCGTTCATCATGTTCTCGTTCGGCGGCCTGGAGCTGGTGGGTATTACCGCCGCCGAAGCCAGCGAACCCCGCAAGGTGATCCCGAAGGCGATCAACCAGGTGGTGTACCGGATCCTGATTTTCTACGTCGGCGCCCTTACCGTGCTGCTGTCGTTGTACCCATGGGATCAACTGCTGCAAACCCTCGGCGCGTCGGGCGATGCCTACAGCGGCAGTCCGTTCGTGCAGATCTTTTCCTTGATCGGTAACGACACCGCCGCCCACATCCTCAACTTCGTGGTCCTGACCGCGGCACTGTCGGTGTACAACAGCGGCGTGTACTGCAACAGCCGCATGCTGTTCGGCCTGGCCGAGCAAGGCGACGCGCCGAAAGCGCTGATGAAGTTGAACAAGCAAGGCGTGCCGCTGCGTGCCCTGGGCATCTCGGCCCTGGTGACGCTGCTGTGTGTGGTGATCAACTACGTCGCGCCGCATGACGCACTGGAGCTGTTGTTTGCGCTGGTGGTTGCCTCGTTGATGATCAACTGGGCGCTGATCAGCCTGACCCACATCAAGTTCCGCAAGGCCATGGGCGAGCAAGGCGTGGTGCCGTCGTTCAAGACCTTCTGGTTCCCGTTCAGCAACTACCTGTGCCTGGCGTTCATGCTGATGATCATCTGCGTGATGCTGGCGATTCCGGGCGTACGGGCGTCGGTGTATGCGATTCCGGTCTGGGTCGGGATTATCTATGTGGCGTACCGGTTGCGGTTGAATAACGCGAAGGCAGTAACAGCGCAATAACCCATGTGGGAGCGGGCTTGTGTGGGAGCGGGCTTGCTCGCGAAGGCGTCGTGTCAGTCACCTGATGTATTGACTGACACACCGCTTTCGCGAGCAAGCCCGCTCCCACATTTTGATCGTATTCCAAATGAAAAGCCCCGGTACTGATGAGTACCGGGGCTTTTTGTTGGGCCTTGATTACAGCGTGGAACGCACTCGCCACAGCTCGGGGAACAATACGGTGTCGAGCATCTTGCGCAGGTAACCCACGCCTTCGGTGCCGCCCGTACCAGGCTGGAAGCCAATGATCCGCTCCACGGTGGTGACATGGCGGAAGCGCCACTGGCGGAAGGAATCTTCCAGGTCGATAAACTTTTCGGCCAATTGGTACAGGTCCCAATACCGGCTCGGATCGCGATAAACCTCGCGCCACGCCGCCTCCACGGAATCATCGTGAACCGTTGGCGCCGTCGGGTCGCGTTCGGCGCGCTTGGGGTCGATCGCCAGCCCGGCCTTGGTCATCAGGTTGATCGCCTCGTCATACAGCGACGGCGTGGCAATCGCCACCTGCAGCTCCTTCAACAACTCCGGCCGGTGGGCGTGAGGCCGCAACAGCGCCGCGCTTTTGTTGCCGAGGATGAATTCGATTTCCCGGTACTGGAACGACTGGAAACCCGACGACTGCCCCAGGTACGGGCGGATCGACTTGTACTCCGACGGCGTCATGGTCGCCAGTACCGCCCAGGCGTGCACCAGTTGGTCAAAGATCCGCGACACCCGCGCCAGCATCTTGAACGCCGGCGGCAGCTCACCCAGGCGCACGTGTTCGCGGGCGGCCTTGAGTTCGTGGAGCATCAACTTCATCCACAGCTCCGAGGTCTGGTGCTGGATGATGAACAGCATCTCGTTGTGGTCCGGCGACAGCGGGTGCTGGGCGCTGAGCACTTTGCCCAGGTCCAGGTAGTCGCCGTAGCTCATGGACTCGGAAAAATTCAGCTCGGCGTTATGCCATTCTTCCGGCGGCTGGTAGTCAGGGGAGAAAGGACACTGGCTCATCGCGTGGGCTCCTTGAGCGGGCGGAGAATGGCTCGTACCGGGCTGGCATCGAGGTTGGCAAAACGCAGCGGCAGCGCGATCAACTCGTAATCGCCCTCCGGCACGTCGTCGAGGACGATGCCTTCGAGAATCGCCATGCCATGCCGGGCGACGGCGTTGTGGGAGTCCATGGTCTTGGACTGCTGCGGGTCCAGGGACGGTGTGTCGATACCGATCAGGCGCACACCGAGGCTGAACAGCAACTCGACCGTTTGCGGGGCGACGGCGGTGAAATTCGAATCCCAGGCATCCACCGGCGCCTGTTGATAAGTGCGCAACAGTACACGCTCCGGGAGGTTTTCCAGGCGGCCTTCCAACTGATACGGCTGCACCAGCGCGCCGCTGCCCAGGCAATGCAGCACCCGGCACGGGCCCATGTACACATCCAGAGACACTTCGCCAATCGGCGCGCCGTCCGCGCTGTAGTGCAACGGCGCGTCCACATGGGCGCCGGTGTGGGGCGACAGGGTGATGCGTCCGACATTCACCGGGCACTCGGGGCCGAACTGCCAGACCCGCTCTTCCTGAAACGGCGTATCACCCGGCCAGGTCGGGGTCGCGGTGCTCAAGGGCGGGCTGATGTCCCACCACGTTTTTATTGGATTCATTTCAAGGCTCTCGGTCGTTACTGGGGTGAATGATACGAGGGCCGGCTGTAAATATTCTTGCGAATTCCAGCGCAAAGCGGGAAATCTTTCGCACTTACTGCGAGGAAATGGCTGATTGGCGCACAGATATTTCGTACCGACTCAATCCTTCAAACAACAAATATCCCCTGTGGGAGCCGGGCTTGCCCGCGATGAGGTCGGCACAGCTTGCCCTTCCATCGCCTGACACTCCGCCACCGCGGGCAAGCCCGGCTCCCACAGGGGTTGGCGGTGACTCACGGATGTGCAAATGACTGCGCTTCTGGGCATCCCGATGTCGAGTCCAGACCACTGGCGGGCCGCCCAAGGCGATAGGGTTCGGACTTCCCTTCCACTGCCTCGGAATCATCATGTCCAAGCCAATCACCGTACTGCGCGACACCCATCCACTGCCGGTGCTGGACGCCTGCAAATGGGAAAAACTCGAAGGCGACCCGCACACCGTCAACCTCAACGCCTACACCAGCGAAGACGGCAGCAAGATCATGGGCACCTGGATCTGCACCCCCGGCAAATGGCGGGTGGAGTATGTGAAGTGGGAATACTGTCACTTCCAGGAAGGCTACTGCGTGATCACCCCGGACGGCCTGGAGCCGATCCATTTGCGGGCTGGGGATATCTTTGTGGTGGAGCCGGGGATGAAGGGGACATGGGAAGTGGTCGAGACGGTGCGTAAGTATTTTGTGTTTGCCTGATCCCACCTCCTGGAAAGGGGTCGCCCTGGCCCCTTTTACCTCAACGACGACCGTCGCGCCCTTCTGATAAAAGCAGCACCTCCCTGCCCCTCTTCAAATAACAATCGCTGTTATTCGTAACAGCAACCCTTGATATTCGAAAACAATCAATTAGTATTTTGTGACAGAATATTGTGAGCACCAAGTTCTTGAAAAAATCTCATGACGTAATGCGCAAAATACATAATCAAACTCACCAAACAGTACAACCACTACTTTAGTTATAGATAAGATTGACTTTTGACACCCCCTACACTTTGAGATAGCTTTCTTGCAACCGGTCTATACTCGAATCTCATAGCATTATAACCCGATGATAATAAGAGGTACGGAGAAGGTGCAGAACTTCACATAATCGCAACCTTCACTGCACATTGATGGAAAACGCGCAGCGATTTGAATTAGACTCCAATGAATCAGTTGATTACCCCATTGGTTTGTTCTAAGGACTCCACACGTCTTCCAGCACTTACTGCACGCGGCAGTCGAGACCGCGCTTTTGTAAAAGGATCAAGAAAATGCCTGAAAAAACAACACGTCTGACCATTCTCATCGACTTCCCGACCAAGCAGCGTCTGGAGTCGCTGTCCGAGGAAGTTGACCTTACTATTTCTCAGGTTATTCGCAAGCTGATTCGTGACCATCTCCAGCAATACGAGAGCCAAGTCCCGCCCTCCGTGCTGGAGCCGGAGAAAGAGGATTCATCGCTCTGCTCTTGATATATAAGCCTGGGTAATTTGCCTTTATAAAACTGTGCGGCATAACTTTCTGCTTATTTATCAGCTGGCGCGCAGTTTAATCATGAACACTGCGCGCCACCCCTCTCCAAGTTAAAAACTGGTGATGAACTATGCCTGTGAAACAGCAATGGCTTGCTTGTTATGCTCATCTAAGCAAAGAAATGAATAGGCCTGCTGTATCATCAGACACCGCGCAGCCCTGTACCTTGTTTTTCTCCATGAGCGACGGCACCCAGCGCGCGCATGTTTTTCATATCACGGCAGATAACTTCGAAGCCGCCTGGCAAACCGGTGTGCAGCGCTTGCAGGGAGCCTACGAACGAGACCGTGCGCAGTCAGGCAACATCGTCGAACGTTCATGGATACGCGTCGAATGCGCGATCAACGTAACCGCCATCACCTGGGCCGAACTCAATGCGCGCTTCAAGCGCCACAAGCGTAATTACTTCCGGCGCGGCATCGCCTTCGATGCGGCGCTGCACATCGCGATCACCGAACAGGAACTGAACGCCAACGCGATCCTGTATGGCGGCAACGCTATCAATCACGCGAGCTTCAATGCCGGCAATTTTTCGGTGTACGCCAGGCGCCGTTTTACCGGGCTCAATACAGCCGACCTGATCGCCACACTTGAACCCGAGACCCCCGTGTTCCTGTTCGACACCAAGGGCGTTTTTTGTGCCGAAGACGGCGTGCCCCACCCGCTGAACCCTGGCCCGACAGAAACCGGCTGGCGCACCCTCGCAGCGCTGGAGCCCGGCATGGTAAAGGCGAGCATCATCAGCGCCGCAAGCTACCTGAGCACTCAGGTGCAGGACAGCGGCCAGTTCGTCTACGGCTACTTCCCGTGCTTTGACCGGGCGATAAAAAACTACAACACCCTGCGCCACGCCAGTACCACCTATTCGATGATCGAGGCCTGGGCACTGACCGGCGATGAGGCGCTTAAATCCGCCATCGACCGCTCGCTGGCCTACCTTACCCAGGAACTGATCAAGTCCTACGTGCTGCCCGACGGCAGTGTGGCGGCGTATCTGCTGGACACCGGTGACGAGATCAAACTGGGCGGCAATGCCGTGTGTTTGTTGGCGCTGGTCAAATACAGCGAAGTCACCGGCACCCGCCACTATCTACCCGTGCTGGAAGCCCTGGCCAATGGCATGGCCTGGATGCAGGACGCGACCACCGGCGCCTTCGTGCACGTCTTGCATGGCCGTGACCTTACCGTCAAAGAGGCGTTCCGGATCATCTACTATGACGGCGAGGCCGCGTTCGGGTTGATCCGCCTCTACGGCCTCACCGGCGATAAGCGCTGGTTAACCGTGGTGGAAAAAGCCTTCGACTACTTCATCGAAAAACAGCACTGGCGCGAGCACGATCACTGGCTCAGCTATTGCGTGAACGAACTGACCCGCTACCGACCTGACGAAAAGTATTTCCGCTTCGGCCTGAATAACGTCGCCGGTTATCTGGGGTTCGTGCAACAGCGCATCACCACCTTTCCGACGCTACTGGAATTGATGATGGCTGCGCAGCAGATGCTCGAACGCATCGCCCAGCAAGCGCAATTGCGCCACCTGCTCACCGAGATCGACCTGCACGCGTTTTACCGCGCCCTGCATCATCGTGCGCGCTATTTGTTCAACGGGTATTTCTGGCCGGAAACGGCGATGTATTTCGCCAATCCTGCGCGCATTGCCGGCTCGTTTTTTATCCGTCACCACGCGTTCAGGGTGCGCATCGACGACGTGGAGCATTACCTCTCGGGGCTGATTGCCTACCACCGCTACCTGCTCGACGGCGCGCCGCAAGTGAGCCTGGCCCAGGACGCAGCGCCCCTCGGCTGGGTCTGGGACGCCAACACCCTGGCTCGGGTGACACACGGCACCTGGGCCAAACAGCCACCGCCCGGTTGGTACACGTCGGGTTTGACGCCGTCCATGCAGTTTTTCAAACCCCAGCGCATGCTCAATCGGCACCCCAGCAAGGTGGGTCCGAACGAAGTGCAGTCGGCGCTGCGCTGGGCCCAGGCCAGTCCTGAGCGGCGCCCCTCGGCGTTCTTGTGTGTAGACCCGACGCCCTACCTGGACAGCGGCCTGCCGGTGTTACAGGTCGCCGATACCAGCGAGGCCATGCTGCAAATGGGTCGATACGCCAGGCAGCAATTCACTGGCCAGGTGTTCGGCGTCACCGGCAGCTTCGGTAAAACCACCGTGGTCGCCATGCTCGGCCACGCCCTGAAACACTGGGGCGAAGTGGGCCACACCGAGGCCAACGCCAACCTGCCCCATGGGATCGCCTGGAACCTGGCGAGCATGCCCCGTCCGGCCAAATTCTGGGTACTGGAAATGGCCGTGGGCCGCATGCCGATTAACTCGGAGCTGGTGCGCCCACACATTGCTATCGTGACCGGGCTGGCTCCGGCGCACCTGGAATACCATGGCACCCTGGAAAACCTGGCGCGTAAAAAGAGCGCGATCTTCCGCTCGATGGCACCGGGTGGGCACGCGGTGCTGTGCCGCGATATGCCGCACTACGAGGTGTTCGCCCAGGCCGCCGAAGTCGCGCGCTTGCACGTGACCAGCTATGGCGAACACGCTGATGCCGATGTGCGCCTGCTCGACGTGTGCAGCGAGGCCGACCGGGTCTACGTCACCGCGCAACGTGACACGCAACGGCTGGATTTCAGCCTGAGTGCTCGCGGCCGACACATGGTGCTCAACGCACTGGGGGTGCTGGCGTCGCTGTTCGCCGCCGGGCTTGACGCCGACCAGGCACTGGAAGTGCTGACCGGCTTCCAACCGGTGGAAGGTCGCGGCAATATCCGCTCGATCAAATGCACCGACGGGCATTTCCAGCTGATCAACGATGCGTACAACGCCAACCCCGGCTCGATGGCTGCGGCCTTGCGCTCGATGGCCGACCTACCCGTGGCCTCGCGACACCGGGTAGTAGTGTTGGGCGACATGCTGGAGCTGGGCCCCGACGCCCAGCGCTACCACCTGGAACTGGCTGACTCGCTGCGCGCGGCGGCGCCCCGGCATTTGGTGCTGTGCGGACCGCTGATGCGTGAGGTGTACCGGGTGCTGCGCAGTGAGCTGTCAGTGCAGTGGTTCGAGGATGCCACGGCATTAGGCCAGGCGTTGGCGCGCCACCCCGGCCAGTGGTTCCAGGCGGGGGATTGGGTACTGGTGAAAAGCTCCGGTGGTACCGGGTTGTCGCAGATCTGTGATTGGCTGAACACGACCGAACAGGCGGTGCCGGCGGGTTAGCCCGCGCAGCCCGCTGCTGTCTTCAGGCCAATGTCATTGCGCAGTTGGTGAAACATCGCAGGCACACCCTGCGCCTTGACCAACTGCGCCTGATGCCCGGCGCGAATCAACGCCTGGTAAAAACGCTCCTGCAACACAAATGGGGTTACCTGGTCGTCCACGCTGCCAATCACGAACAACTGCCGCGCAGGCGCAACGGCAATGCCGGCCAGGTGCTCCAGGGGATCGTAGGGGTGCAATAAACCATTGGTGTCGCGTCCCGGACGCGAAGGCAGGCCTTTGCTTTGACGCAACATCTGCGCGCGCTGCACCAGGGCAAACGCGCCGGAAGTCATCACTGCACACTTCACATCGGTACGCCCCAAGGTCAACAACGCCGCGGCCACCGTGGCGCCGCCGCTGTGCCCCAGCAACACAAACTGCCCGATGCCGTAACGCTTGCGCAGCTCGTTGAGCGCAGCGTCCAGCACAATGAATTCCCGCGCCTGGCGCCGCTGCCCATGGTTGCCGCTGGAACCGTAGGTGCCAGGTCGCGCCACAATCACCACCGGTACGCCCGCACGCCGGCTCAGGGCCTTGGCCTGCCTGGCCTTGGCGGCCAGGGTATTGCCACGGATCGACTCGGGCGAGCGGTGCATTTCCACGTTGCGGTCGCCATGAAACATCACGATCACCACGGGCGCATGGCTCAGCACCGCCCCGGAAAAATAGCGAATGCACTCATCGCCCCCGGCCAACTCGACCCAGAGTGCAGAGTCGACCTGGTTGCAGGTCGACTGGTTGGCCGGGGTGTTCCAAAGCAACGGTGTCGAACCCTCACTCAGGGCCCACGCGCCCGGCACGCCGGCCCACAACAGCATCCACCACAACGCAAACCTGGCCACAGCCACCTCGCCTAACGCTCGCGCAAGGCCTCCCGCGCACGGTTCATGGGCTTGATCAAATAGTCGAGCACGGTTTTCTGGCCGGTCTTGATATCCACCGAGGCAATCATCCCAGGCACAATCGAAAACGACTTGCCGGCCTTGTTTTTCAAGGTGTCAGCGTCGGTGCGAATGAACACTCGGTAGTAAAAAACTTCTGGCTTGACCTCGTCCTGGATAGTGTCCGGAGAAATGGTCACGACCTTGCCGTCCATGCCGCCATAAATGGCGTAGTCGTAGGCGGTGATCTTGACCTTGGCCACCTGGTCGGGATGGATAAAGGCGATGTCTCGCGGGGAGATACGCGCCTCGATCAACAACTGCTCATCCAGGGGCACAATCTGCATCAAGCGCCCGTTGGGCGGGATAACCCCGCCGATGGTGGTGACCTCGATCCCCTTGACGATACCGCGCACCGGCGAGCGCAGGGTCAGGCGGGTCACCGAGTCGGAGCGCCCGCGCATGACTGACGACAGCGTCTCGACGTCGGCATTGACCTTCGCCAGGTCCTCACCGGCCCGCACCATATACTCGGAGCGGGCCTGGGTCAGTTTCAACTCCAGCTCGGCCTTTTGGCGCTTGAGGCGCAACACCTCAACGTTGCTGGCGGCGCCGACCTTGGCCAGGTTTTCGGTGATTTCCAGCTCGCTACGCACCAGCCCGAGCGACGATCGCACGCCGGCCAACGATTCTTCGAGGCCCTTGCGCCGAGTGTTGAACAGGTCGGTTTCGGCGCGCACCAGTGCGGGGTAACGCTCAAGTTCCGGGGGGAACAGTAACGGTTTGCCGTCTACCTCGGCCTGCAAACGCGCGACGCTGGCCAGCGATGCCCGGTACTTGGCGGCACTTTCATCAAAGTTGGATTCGGTCTTGGTCGGGTCAAGCCTGGCCAACGTCTGGCCATTTTTGACGATATCGCCCTCCCCCACATTCAACTCCGTGACGATGCCGCCTTCCAGCGACTGGATGATTTGCTCACGCGAGGTCGGGATGACTTTGCCGCTGCCCGTCGAGACTTCGTCCACTTCAAAAAAGTAGGCCCAGGCACCAAACGCAATCAGCATGACAAACACCCAGCCCACCACGCGCGTGGCGCGCACCACGGTGCGTTCATCCACGCCGTCGTGGGTATGCCGGGCGCCTTCGTCTTCGGTGGCGAGCAGGGGTATGGTTTTCGGCGCAGGGCTTTTCACTGGGTTTTCCCCTTCGGTTTGGACAGGCGCGCAATCGCGTTGGCTTTGCTGTCATCGACGATGATCTGGCCGTTGTCGACCACGATCACCCGATTCACCAGGCTCAATACACTCATGCGGTGCGTGGCGATAATCAGCGTGCGATGGGCCGCCCAGCGGTCGAGGTTGTGGATCAACTGGCGCTCGGTCGCTTCATCCAGGGACGCGGTGGGCTCGTCGAGCAACACGATATGCGGCTGGCGAATCATCAGCCGCGACAGCAGCAGCGACTGACGCTGCCCGCCCGACAGGCCCAGGCCACCTTCCAGGATCATGTGGTCCAGGCCGTCGGCGAACTTGCCGATGAAGTCGCCCGCACCGGTCAGCGCCAGGGCCTGGAGGATTTCCTGATCGCTGGCATGCGGCGCCCCCATGATCAGGTTGTCGCGCAGCGTGCCGTGAAACAGCCGCGAGTTTTGTGTCATCAGCCCCACGTCGCGGCGCACGTCGGCGGGGTCGATGTGGCTGAGGGCAACGCTATCCAGGCTGATGGTGCCGGCCTTGAGGTCGAGCATCCCGGCCAATGCCTGCAACAGCGTGGATTTACCCGCGCCGTTACGCCCCAGAATCGCGATGCGCTCGCCCGGCTGGATCTTCAGGTCGGCCACACGCAGCGCCGGCACGGGGGCATCGTCGGAATACTGGAATGTGGCCTGGCTCAGCGCGTATTGGCCTTTGATCACCGGCAGGTGCACGCGCTTGCTGCCCTCGGGATGGTCCACCGGCAATTCCATGATCCGGTTCAGGCCTTGCAGCGCAACCTTGGCCTGCTGCCAGCGCGTCAGCACCTGGGTGATCTGGGACATCGGCGCCATCATCCGCGACGCCAGGATCGACGCCGCGACAAGGCTACCGGTGGTCATGTCGCTGGCCATGACCATGGGCGCACCGAACACCACCACCACGGCAAACACCGAGCCCTGCACATTGTTGCTCCAGGCCACCAGTTTGTTGGTGAGCAGGCGCAGGCGCAGGCTGGCGTCGCCGCAGGTGGCGTTGTAGTGATTCCATTGTTGCTGGAAGCGCTGTTCGGCCTGCAACGCCTTGATGTCGTCCAGGCCTTGTATGGTCTCCACCAGCATGGCGCTGCGCAACGAGCTTTCACGCATCGACTCATTCGCCAGTGCCGCGAGTTTTTTCTGCGCCAACAGCCCGGGCACTATCAGGAACAGCACAGCCACCGTTGGCACCGCCACCAGCGGGCCGGCGATCAACCAGTAGATCACCAGAAACAGCAGGAAGAACGGCAGATCGGCCAGCGCCGTGGCGGTGCTGGAGGTGATCAGCTCACGCAGTTGTTCCAGTTCCTTGAGCTGCGAAATGAACGAGCCGGTGGACTTCGGCCGGGCGCTGTTACGCAAGCGAATGGCATGCCCGAACACCAGGTCGGAAACGCGCAGATCCGCGCGTTTGCCGAGCATGTCGGTGATGCGCACACGGGTGATGCGCATGATGAAATCAAACACCAGCGCCAGCATCACCCCGCCAAACAGCACATACAGGGTGGGCATGGATTCGGCCGGGATCACCCGGTCGTACACCTGCATCGAAAACAGTACCCCGGCCAACCCCAGCACGCTGGTGACCAGCGACGCGAGCATCACATAGCCATAGGGCCGCAGGTCGCGCAGCACGATGTTTTTGAACCACGCCTTCTCGTAAGGCTTGATGTAGTCGTCGACACGCCGGTCACGCACTGCCGCCATGGGTCGCAGAATCACGCTCTTGCGCGCTTGCTCCAACAGGTCCTGGCGGGTGAGCCGGCTTTGCAGGCCGCCGTCGCCGCTGTAGGCGATGCCCAGGTTGTCGCCGTCGCCGAGGGTTTCGAGCACACCCACCTGGCCGTCGGCAAATTGCAGCACCACCGGTAATTGGCGCTGCATCAGCGTGGTTTCGCTGAAGTCGGCAATCACGCAGTTCAACCCCGCCTGGCGGGCCATCTGCCGTACCACCTCTTCCACCGAAGCGCCTTCGGTCCATTGTGCAGCGATGCGCACGCTTTGGGCCGAGCATTCCAGGCGGTAATGCCGGGCCACGCTCAGGACGGCCTCCAGCCACACTTCATAATCCACTGCGGGCGCCGGGTTCAGCGGTGTTTGTACTGCGTTGGTTTCGTCCGCAAGCATCACAGCATCATTCATGGCCGAATCTCCACACCTTGCAGGGTGCTGTTGTCCAGGTGGAACGCCGTGCGCAGTGCGCCCGTGTTGTAGAGGCAATCGATTTTCAGGCGGCGCAGGTCAGCGGCGGTGTTTTCCCGGTCCATGCGTGCCTGGTGAATTTCCTGCTCGGCATTCAGCAGGTCGAGCAACGGCCGTGTGCCCAGTTCGAGGTACTGCTGGCGATACAGGTCGCGGGTTTCGGAGATGCTGCGCTCACGAAAATCCAGGGTGGATAGCCGCTGGCTGAGGCTTGAGATTTGATCCCGCGCCTCCAGCAACCCCTGGCGAACCGCAAGGCGCGCGGCGTCGTTGGCGGCATCGGCGGAACGCAGGGCCTGTTGCGCGGCGGATTTGCGAGCGGTGATTGCGCCGCCCTGGTACAGCGGCATTTTCACGTTGAGAAGTACGCCATAACGGGTACGGTCGCGGCCGCCGGGGACGTTGCTGTCGTCGTTGTTGTCCAGGTAGTGCGTGATGGACGGGTCCAGCGACACGGTCGGCAACGCCTCGGCACGGGCTTGTGCAATCAGCGCCAGCGCATCGACACGCTGCGCCTGGGCGATCAGCAGGGTCGGCGTGACTGCCGTATCGGGTACCACGCCCACGCAGGATTGCTCCAGGCTTGCCGGAAAACCATTCGCCACGCTCACTGGCGCCTGCGACCCAAGCAGGCTGCTCAACGTGCTGCGCCAGCGATTGAATTGCGCGGTGAATTGCAATTGCGTCGCCACCGAGGCCTCGACCCGCGAGCGGGCCTGGATCAGGTCCGAACGGGTGCTGGCGCCCATGTCGCTGCGCTTTTTGGCCAGCTCTGCAATCGCCGAAATGCCGTCGATTTGCTCGCGAGCCAGTTGCACCAGCAACTGCGAGCGCTGCAGTTCGATCACGGCGAACGAGGTATCGCGCGCCACCTGATCGATCGACAGCAATACCGACGCCTGGCTGGCACTGACCCGTGCCAGCGCACTGTCGACAGAACTTGAGACCTTGCCGAAGTCATAGAGCATCTGCGACGCCGACAACGAAAACGCACGGCTCTGGCCGTTGCCCCTCAGGCCGCTGTCGTAGCCGGAGTTGAAGCCGCCGCTGACTTGCGGGTAATAACCGGAACGGGCGATGTTCACGTTCTCGTTTTGTTGGTACAGCTGGCCGATCGCCTCGGAAATTGCCGGGTGCCATTCCACCGCCAGTTGAATGGCGCGTGTCAGGTCAAGGTTGCTCGGTATGACATGCTCGGGTGCCACCGGTGCGCTGACGCCCGTTGGCCCACCGGGTAAATGTGTGCCCAGGTTGCTCGGGCTGATGATGTTGACGCGTTCTTCATCGTCGATATACGACGCTGCCATGACCGGCGCACGCTCGGGCGCGATCATTGCGACTGCCAGAATTACGGCAGACAGCTGCTTGGCCAAACTCTTTTGCCTCACTGCTAGTCACCTGACTGTTGTCAAACCTGATGAGTACAACAACGGACCGTGACTGACGTCACGGCCCATCGCTGCATTACCGTTGGTAGGGAAAACCGGGCCTTGCGGCCCGGCCGGCAAGGGTGGCGTTACACCACGCTGATGCCGCTCTGTACCCAGAGCTGATGGGTTTCATCTTCCGGACTGGTGTAGATCACGTACTCAAGACCGTTCTCTACCTGGGTCGCACCGGCGCTCCAGTCACCTGTCAGGTGCACGCTGTCCTGATCGTCGCCCTGGATCATCAAGCGATCCGACTCAGGCCCGG
Organism: Pseudomonas sp. IPO3774; assembly: GCF_013386835.1. Taxonomy (NCBI): domain Bacteria; kingdom Pseudomonadati; phylum Pseudomonadota; class Gammaproteobacteria; order Pseudomonadales; family Pseudomonadaceae; genus Pseudomonas; species Pseudomonas sp. IPO3774. Next base: position 1,915 of record NZ_JACAQY010000050.1, on the reverse strand, counting down.
TGATGGACACCAGGTCTTCGAGGCTCAGGGTCAGGTCGACGGCGCTGACATCGTTCAGGTCGATGCTGTGCACCCCGCTGACTGTGCCAATCAGGTCGGTGAGGTTGATGGCTGCATCGCCGCCTTCCCACAACAACCCGTCTGCACCCGCGCCAGCATCGACATGGGTGAAGTCGGTGTCGTCGGCCACCACGGCATCGTGGTGATCGCCGTCAACGTTGGCGCCGTCATCCGCCGCCTGGTCCACCGCACTGTGGGCAGCGGCAATGCCGGCACCTTCAGTGGCTGGCGCACCCGGGTTGGCGTCGTCCCAGACCAGGTCGCGATCCGGCGAGTCGATGCGCACGTAGAGGTCGGCGGTGTCTTCCTGGCCGGTTGGCGTGGTGAGCTTGTAGGTGAATTTATCCACCTGGCCAATCTCGTCCAGCGTCAGCCCGGCATGCGGGGTGTAGACGTACTTACCATCGGCAAACACGGTCAATGTGCCGTGGTCACCGTTGATTTTCGTCCCCGTTTGCCCAGGAATCACATAGACCCCGTTGACCAGCACACTGAGTACCGTCAGCGGCGAACCGAGGACATCCGGCCCGGACAAGCTGTCGGACAGCAGGTTGCCAGTCGCATTGCTCATTGCACCGGTCACGAACTCCGTGAGGGAGGTGGTAGTGAGCTTCTGCGCAATGTGCAGTGCACTCAGCGACAGCACGGCACCGGTCGTCCCGGTCACGCGATAGGTCCCGGCATCCAACCCTTGGAACGTGTGGTTCGCCTGGGTAGTGGTCTGCTGCGTGACCCATTCGTTACCGATGAACTTCTGCAGATTGACGGTCGTGCCTGGCAACAACGCAATGCCGGTGACGGTGACGTTGATCGCAAGCTCTGCGGTCGTGCCCGTGGCAACGTTGATCTCGGCACCCGTACCCGTACTGCTGCCGAGCAGTGCCAAGTTGTAGCTCAGGGTCGCCAGGTCGGCCTGGGTGACCAGGTTGACGATGTCGATCTGCGCCGAACCCAGGTCATCATTGGCAACCGTGTTGATCACGCCGGGCGCAGATGGATCGGTAGCGCTCCAGTCCACGTTGACACTCGGGCTGTCGATACGCACATACAAGGTTGCCGAGGCCGAAGCACCGGCACCATTGACCAGGTGATACTCGAAGGCATCCACCTTGCCGATGCTGGCGACATCGCCGTTCGGGGTGTACTTGTACTCGCCGTTGGCGAAGATGGTCAGCTGACCATATTGGCCCTGCAGCACCGTGCCGGTGGTGGCGTCGGCATCGACGAATTCGCCGTTGACCTCGACCTGCACCTTCACTGGCCCGCCGGTTCCCGGTTCATCCGGTTTACCGCCAATGCCCGGGTCGGTGATGACGTTGCCGGTGACATCCGGCCCTGCTTCCCCGGTGAAGTCGGTGAGGCTGTCATTGGTGACGCTCAACTTGGCCGTGGCCCCTGCACCAACGCTGACCAGGTTGGGGTCGAGCTTGAGGGTAAAGCGATACTGCCCGGCTTCCAGGCCTTCGATTTTGGCGCTGGAGCTTTGTCCGAACAGCCCCAACAGGTCGAGCAAGCCCGAACCGTTGCTGCCTTGCTGCACCGGCAACCATCCACCGGCACCGTCGCTCACTTCCAGCGTGGCAGTGAAGCCACCGCCCAACAGCGAGACCAGGTCGGCCTGGGCAAACTGTAGGTTCAGCGTTCCGCTGGAACCCTCAGCAACCGAGAACTCCTGCTGCTTGGTGTGATCGCCCAGAATGATGCCGCCGACACCCAACAGGGTGAACACGCGCATATCGGCCAGGCCGGTGTTGGATGTTACGGGTTTGATGGTTACTTCGCCGGTGGCGAGGTCGTCGAAGGCTTCGAGGTCGGCGTCGGCGTCCGCATCAGCATCAGCATCCGCATCCGCATC